>JARBAV010000181.1 GCA_029237515.1 Nitrososphaerales archaeon | reverse complement strand
CAAGTGGCTTAGCGAGAATTTGATAGCTCATATTATGACCTTCGGCAAGGAATTTGGTGCGGTAGTGGTATTCGTTTCGGCCGTGGCGTTTCTTTTGATTACTGTATACTTTATTATGAAACAGGCAAAAAAGTTACCCAGAAGCTATATGCTTGAAACATATGAACAAAACGGTAAAAGAACAGTGATCCCGGAATTAAGGATAAAGTTTGCCACGTACCAGGTAGCAGCTAGCTATGCGGAATTTTATACACGGCTATTTCATGATAGGTACAAGTTTAGACTGCTCGGAATCAAAGACAACATTTCAACTCTCGGGCGATTAGTCAAATAGCTAATTTGTAAGATCCGAAGAACCTAGATTGAACTCGAGATCACAGGAGTCGAGATAGGTGTTTAGTAGAAGTGTCCCATTAAAGCTAGCCCTAATTGACAATCCTATCCGTCACAGTGAGGCCGATCTGGAACGACTCACATATGCGGAAAAGCAGGGAATTAATTCAGAGACGAAAGTCTGCGAATTGAGCGGTTTGCAATCAGATAGCCTGGAATTCGTGTTTACGATTTTCCTTTCTAACTGTCTTAAGATCTACTAAATGGAAATTTTTACACAAATCCAAGCTAAATTGAAAAACTTAATATCTATCCCTGTGAAATGGATATGCTTAGGGATCGGCGTTATAGCATTTCATGAAATATCCTAAAGTTGTACTAACTGCAGACAGGACACTAATGTCGCCATATAGAGGAATATCTTTAGCTTCATTCTTTGGTTGTGCCCCTGCTATTGACACTAAGAGAGACCCTTCGTCGCTCTGGTACAAGATAATGGGTCAACAGATAACTCCGAGGTTATTGTTTGATTTCATCTGTAACCCAATTGAAAATATTAATGGAGTCGCAAAATATGCTCCATATGGCCTGAGGAAGGTTGAGTCTTCTCTCATCAGGGATGGTTACAGCCGAGAAGATGTCGTTGTGGCTCACCCAGATTATGTTGAAAAGTTTATAGGGCCTGAAACTCAGGTCGTCGGTACGTATGAAATGGACCCACTTGGCATGGGTCCTGTCACCATGACATTTACTTACGGACGCAAACATATGTCTTACGACGAGTTTTATTGCAGAGATTTACATATGCGCATTTCCAAGGCAAAAAAAGAAAATGGAAGTAATGCAAAAGTCATAGTTGGTGCATCAGGTACCTGGCAGTATAATTATGATCCTGCAAAAATAGAAGAGTATGGGATTTACGGTCTAGTTGAAGGAGATCTCGGTGGGATTGGCCCGGAGATAGATGGAGCAGGTGCTAGTTTCTTTGATGCTGCGATAGCTGGGGATTTCGAAACCGCCAATCCGTTCAAAAAGTCTAAATTCAAAGTTGAGATTAAAGAATACGATCGACCAGATAGAAAATATCATGGTCGATTTATACATTATTGGGATGAACCATCAGTCGACGAAATTCCTGACATTATAAACCCGAGTATGCATGGAATGGTTGAAGTGATGCGAGGCTGTGGTAGAGGATGCAAATTCTGCGACGTAACCCTTAGACCATTGCGCTATTATCCTATTGAAAAAGTACAAAAGGAAATCCAGGTAAACATGAAGTATGGGGGAGCCAAAAGTGCATGGATTCATAGCGACGACATTTTTGTCTACGGCCTAAACCCAAGGACTACTAAGAATATGGAACCTAATAGGGAGGCGCTGGAAGAGCTCTTCAAAGGTATTATGGATACAGGAATTGAGCACACTAACCCCACTCACGGGACTTTGGCAGGTGCAATCGCTGATGAAAGACTCATTCCAAATATCTCAAGGATTATAGGATCTAGTCCTGAAAATCATATAGGCATTCAATGCGGATTTGAAACGGGAAGTGTTCGCTTAATTGGAAAATACGCCGACCGAAAACTAGCACCATTTAAACCGAATGAATGGCATTGGGTTGTAAAACACGGAGTTAAGACGTTAAATGATCACTATTGGGTACCCGCATTTACGTTGATAATGGGCTTAAATAACGATGAGACTCCCGAAGATAGCTGGGAAACCATTCAGTTAATTCATGAATTAGAAACCGAGCAGCCTGATTCAAGATTTACAGTAACTCCATTGACATTTGTCCCCATCGGACTACTCGAGAAATCTGAATTCTTCGACATTAACAATACAATGGATCCTCCGAAGTTAGGAGTGATGTACAAGACTTGGCAACATAATTTCAAATACGGAATTCAAAAGTTCATGCGAAAGGTTGGGCGACAGAATCCTATGAAGGATTTGTTCTTTGCTGGTTTGGCAAGATCATTGGGAGGCGTTCCTCTAAATGCTATGGAAAGGTTCGCAAGAAGAAAAGGTCCAGAACACGAATTGGTTATAGAGAAGATAAAGGCCAGTTATTGGTAAGTATTAGTATCCT
>JARBAV010000180.1 GCA_029237515.1 Nitrososphaerales archaeon | reverse complement strand
GTACTAGTACCTATTGTGACCCGGCTTCGTTGGTGAATCCTTTTCTGCCATGAAGAATATCCTCTCAATGGTGTATCTCATTCCACTTATAGTCATGGTCCGATCGCGTCTCCCGATCCTTTGCCATGATGACACACGAACGGTTACCCGAAAACGTTACCATTGCCACTGCCACAGAACAGCGACAATATCAGCAGAAGCAGTATGAATACAAGACTTCTTAAGTAATGGTTGCTAAATAATAGTAATGTCATATTTTCAATCAAGGTCGCGGGATGGACCATCGAATCCAAAGAATGGATATCAGAGAACAGTAACAAATTATGAGGGGGTCAGCCACCTTCAAGTTTTTATGAATGGGAGCTGGAGGCATGATTATAGATGTAAGGAGTATACTAACAAGGATTGCAGGACAAAGTAAGTATCTGCCTGCAAACTTCAGGTATTAATTTAAGATGGACCGTTATAATAGATGAGCCTAGGTATAATTCTATTATGCTATTATATAGCTTGCGCAAAAATGTCTTCTAATACCAGAATTATTGACAGATCTTTTAAGATTTTGCCAATGTAATATATATTTCTAATAACTCCAAATTTCGTATCAGTAAAAGATGTATCTTCAAACGAGGCTTGGAGGATCTGTACTTCGGGTTATCAATTTGCAGCAAGAATTAGCGTATTACCAAAAATTAGGAATGAAGCCGTTAAGGAAATTTCGGGAGAACGGGTACGAGACGATAGAGCTTGTGATTGGCGTGGAAGATAACTTGATTTCTGAAATTGATAATCCACCTATTCTGACTCTTATGCATGATGCAGAGGCTAGCAGACCATACCACAATTCAGCGGGTTTGTTTCATTTTGCAATTCTTACTCCTGACAGGAAAAGCCTTGCCTCTACATTTGTATATCTTGAGAATCAAGGTGTTAAGTTCACAGGTTTTGCAGACCATCTGGTCAGCGAATCATTATATCTCCAAGATCCGGAAGACAATGGCATAGAAATCTATTGTGATAGACCGAGCGAAGGATGGCAGTTCGATAAGAATGGACATATCCAAATGGATACAATTGCTCTGAATCTTGAATCATTGCTTTCAGAGCTATACAATAGGGATGACAGCATGGTAACAAAAAATTTCTCGAGCCAGTTAAGACCCTTTCCTAGTGGAGGATCAATTGGACATATTCATTTGAAGGTTACCAATCTTGCTGTTTCAACGAACTTCTATCGTGAGATTCTTGGATTTGACTTGATGCAAAGTATGCAGGGGGCATCTTTTCTTTCAACAATGGGGTATCACCATCGTTTAGCCCTGAATACATGGATTAGCCATGGAGGGGCTTCGCTCACAGGTAAAGAAGCAGGACTAGAACATTTTACTATTCATATTTCTGATAGAGAATTTTATGAACAGGTTTTGAAAAAGGTTTACGAAGCATCAATCCATAAAATAAACTCAAATGAGGTCATAGTCACAGATCCAGATGGCATTAGAATGAAACTTATCTACAATAGTCAATGATCGGACCCAAAAAAAAGGACTTTTGCCAAATGGTCTAAATCTCCTACTATGCCGAGGGCTTATAGAAAGAGAAGGAGGAGGGAAAGAGAAGCCAGTTGAATCCTTGAATTATACTTCAAGCAGCCCGACTAAATTTAATTAGTCATGTCAATCTTGAGTTCTCAATTAATAACTTCCCAAGTGCAGTTAGTAAGCAGCTATGTTGGGTTCAGCTGATTATCAAAAAGTCGTTTCCAAATTTTAGTAGGAAAAACAGATTTATCTACACTGTTCGCTAGATATTCAATCTAAACTAGGTAATTTATTCGCGAATTTAATATGAATGCGCTCGATTGTTCTAAACATCTAATTGTGTTACTTTTGTGTATTTTCGTGAATGGGTGTATCATTTTCTGAATTTTGTGAAGTCGGGATCTTCAAGTGGGATAAATATTCCATCGTCCTTAACTATTAATTCAAGCTTATGTCCTTTTCCTAAATTGAATCCGTCTACAACGGGTTTTGGGAGCACGATAACCGAACTGGTACCCAAGGCTGTGACGGTAACGGTGTATTTCGTT
>JARBAV010000179.1 GCA_029237515.1 Nitrososphaerales archaeon | reverse complement strand
TGTCTACTGCATTATCACAAGATTTTTTACCTTATCTCTTCTATCTTCTTAGTGGTAGATTTGCGACGTGAATAAGAAAATGGAAATTCCTGAGAAGGAAAGAGCGATAGTACTTCAAGGAGGGGGATCTCTTGGTGCGTATGAAGCTGGAGCTTACAAGGCGCTTTACGAACGTCTCTCCGAAAAAGACACCGAGGAAGGAAGGAAAGGAAGATCCACATTTGATATAGTTGCGGGCACTTCTATCGGGGCAATTAACGCGGCAGTTTTGGTAAGTTATGTCGTGGAGAATAGTACTTACGATGGATCAGCTGAGAGACTCATTGATTTTTGGAAATACCTCTCCAAAGAATCGATGGCGGATACTAATCCCTTTTTTAAACCTTGGTGGGATTATTGGCATGCAATCAATAGAGAGATTGCGACTGGAGAAGCAGCAAGAAGGTATTTTTCAGCCAAAGAGTTTGCGATATTTGGAGTACCAAATGTCTTTTTTCCTCATGGACCTACTCGTGACATTAGATTTTACGACTCCGAAAACACTTGGTATCGTTATAGTAACGAACCTCTAAGACGGAGTCTTGAACGGTTTGCAAAATTTCCAATAGCTACTAATAAGGAAGACAATCAGCCAAGGCTCTTACTGGTGGCAGTCGACGTTGCAGATGGAATCCCCGTTACATTCGATAGTTATCCTAAAGAGGACGGAACACGAAAAACAGAATACGGAAGATTCATTTCCTACAACAATAGGGAAGTTGGATTTGAACATGTTGTTCATTACGACCACGGGATCACCTCAGATCAAGTCATGGCAAGCGGGTCATTTCCAGTCAATTTTGATTTTGCAAGAATAGAAGTTGAAAGCTATTCCTCTGAACAAACTAGTAGTCAACAGGTTGACTCTAAGACATACAGTACTGTGACCGCCAACGGTTACAGGAAAGGTATGCGTTATTTTTGGGATGGGGGCCTTATGACCAATACTCCGCTATTGCAGTTAGTTATATTACATAGGCAATATTGGTGGAGGGTGAGAGGATTAAAAGATACTGTTCCTCGATTAGGTATCTGCGTAATAAATTTACATCCTAAAAAACAGACAGAGATTCCTACTGATAGGGATGGTGTTATCAATAGGAATAATGATATAACATTTTCAGATAGAACACAGCAAGAGGAGACCATGCTCTTGCTAATATCTGATTATGTTGATCTGATAAGGGAGCTATTAAAAGTTGCAGAGGAAAAAGGCGTTGACAAGAACTTTCTATCAAATCTCCTGAACCGGAAAACAAATTTCCATGGTGAGTTTTTGAAGCCAAGACGATTCCAAGACATACTTGAAGGAAGGTTTCAGATTGATGAAATAATACGCGTAAACAGGGAGAACGATCTTGACACTATTTCTAACAAGACCTTTGATTTCTCTTCCGAAACCATAAAGCTCTTGCTTGAACGAGGATATTATGATGCTCTAGATGGATTTGAAGAGTATAAACGAAGTCAGACTAGCAAAACGGCAGATAGTAATTAAGAAGTAAATCGAACAATAATGCATTTGAGGCGGATCAATCCGAATTCAATTAATGATCTTGACATATAGACTATGTAGCATGATGGCATTTCCAAATGAATGATTTCTGTATAAGAAAACTAATAAGATGGACTGCAATGAGCAGACACCATTTACGCACATTAGATCAATACCATATCTCGTATCAAATCCAACTTGGGATCTAATGTTGTTGTCTAGAGTTCCAGTGAAAATAACTCGCTAGAAGAACTGTTCAAATATCTTTTTTGTGCGTATTCAATTCCTCCTTAGCACCCATCTCTATTTCTTTTGAGAGGGACCAACTTAGTAGTATTCTTAGCACTACGATCAATGCAAACACTGCAGTTTCTTCTAGTGTCGGCTCTAAAATAGTCTGGAGTAAATCAGCGGCGATCAAGAAATCTAATGCGATGAGAAGACCCCTTAACATTCTTGCCACAATTTTGTGAACATACACTTGTCGCTGCTCCTTCCTTATTTTAGAGAGAAGCAACTTGACTAACTTAGCTAATGTAATAATAACTATTGCAGATACAAGAATTGCAACAATTATTTCGATAATGACTACTATGTATTCGACGATTATGTGAAAAATTTCAGGACTTCCCACCAAGGTTTAGGACTTACTTTATGGCGTGAATACTTATATCTTTATTAAATTCGAATGTTGATATTATAACTGGGAGTAGATCACTAACTTTTGAATCTATACTTAATCCGATCAAATTTCAACTAATGCTAACGGCCTGAAATGCCAACGGATTCAACCTACTTCTTCGCCAGCCATAAACTGAGGCAAGATTAAAACACAAGCCATAAGTAATCCGATGACGTTACCTTGTATAGGTGAACAATGTGTATGTCTTGGACTGATATGTACAACCAGTATGTAAAAAGTTACGAAAGCATGAATGAATTCTACAATGACTATGTCAATAAAATGAAAAAGCTTAACGACTTGTTCGAAGAAGCGTCACGAAACTTGAGTAGAATGAATGACCTATATCGAGATTTGGTTAAAGTTAATGAAAATATGTACAATTTATACAGCCAGTACCTCAGTCATTTCCAGAAATTAAATCAACAGTGGATAGAGTCTGTTTGGGGCCCTTTTTTAGCAAAAGTACAAGCGGAGGGGAAGGAAGAGATAAAGGGTACAGCGGAAGAAAAGAAGAAATAGGATTACGTCGAAAAGGACAAAATCCCAACGAAACTCGAGGAAGAAAGAAAAAGCAAAAAGTAAAATAGGAACACGAAAGTAAACAGGGGAAAAAGTTGTGATACTGAATGTACTATTTAACCAGACTCTTCAGTTACCTAATAAGCATCAATCAACGTAGCTTCAATGACTGGTATTTTTTTCTATATTTCGTCGGTCAAAACAGGCTGAGGACTTAAATTTACATAATAAATACTTAGACCTTCTAGGTATGCCAATATGAAGAACCAAATTGTACCACAATGTTGCTGAAGTAGATATCAGGATGTAATTCAGGTTTATTGTTAGTATTATCGCAATAAAGGAACATACATGTGCAACATTGTTTAGCAATATGGATTATATTCATAAACAACTAACTACCCTCTAATTGCTCCCAATGTTAGCCCTCTGACCATATTTTTCTGGAAACTGAGCATTAACACTAGCACGGGGATTATAGCAATCGTTATTCCTGCACTTAAATACCCCCAATCAATCCTATACAGTGAGATAAATTGGTACAATGCAACCTGGAATACTGTTGAATCAGGATGATTTGCAAGCACCACAGCTAAAATGAATTCGTTCCATGCAAATCTAAAGGAAAGAACGGCTGCGATAGCAAATCCTGGCATTGAAAGAGGGATAGTGATTCTACGTAGTACACCTAACCTTGAGCATCCGTCTAGTAGAGCGCTCTCCTCAAGATCTTTGGGTATAGTTTCGAAATAGCTCTTCAGCAACAGTATATTCAGAGGAATAATGAGTATTTGAAAGGTTAACATCAGTGCAAATAAAGAGTTTAGTAAGCCTAGATCAGCCAACATTATGTAAAGAGGTACTATGTTAATAACGACGGGAACCATAAAAAGCCCTAGAATGATACTAATGATCAGGTTTTTACCTTTGAATTCAAATCGTGCAAATGCGTAGCCCCCTAGTGCACTAACTGTCACACTTAAGAGAGTACTTCCTATGCTTACGATAAAGCTATTTGATAAACTCTTGACTAGGGCAGGATCAGTCAATACGAATACAAAATTCTCGAGAGTAGGGTCTTCTGGAATTAACTTAGGAGGAAAACTCATTGCCTCTTGATTTTGCTTTAATGAGGTAGAAAATATCCATATTATTGGAGAGAAAGTAATAAAAAGAAAAATAGCTATTAAGCCATAAAGTATCAACCTCTCACCTAAAGTTGATCTTGTGCTTTCGTAATTAGTTTTGTCAGCTGACCTAAAATAGCGAGTAAATCTGTGATTTCCGTTTTTGCTTTCGTCTTGTTTCATTTTTGGGCTCAATACTTTATCTCCTTAGAAATTTTACATATACGATCGCTACTGTTAAATTTATCAAGATCAGGATAATACCTGCAGCAGCACCCTTAGATAGCAATCCAAATTCAAACGCCTGCCTGTACATATATAGTGATGCTGTAGTACTCGAAAACAATGGTCCTCCACCGGTCATTATCAATTGTATGTCAAAGAGATTTACTGACCACATAGTAATTAGTATAAGATTAATTATCATAAACGGCTTCAATAATGGTAACGTAATATGAAAAAGAGAGCGCATTTTAGACGCTCCATCTATTCGAGCCGCCTCATACAAGGAAGGATTTATGGAGAGTAATCCCGCAGTTAGAAACAGTAAGGTAAATGGTGTTCCGTACCACACATTTGCGATTACGAGTGACCATACTACAATATTGGGATCGGAAAGCCACCCAACTGATTCAATTCCCATTTGGTTTAGAATGTAATTCATTATACCGAAATTATCGTCAAGAATGAATTTGAAAGAGAATGCAGCTATAACGGCGGATATCGTCCATGGTATAATCAGGATTGCTCTATACACAGCTGAACCACGAATCTGTTGATTCAAGACAATTGCCATCAACATCCCTACACCAAACTGCAAAGCCACCGATCCCCCAACAAACATTAACGTTACTTTCAGTGAAGTATAGATATTTGGATCGTTGAAAAGGGTAACGAAGTTTTCAGGCCCTACATATTCCCAGTCCTTGAGCAGTGTGGTAAGACTTACGTCATGTAGCGCGATGTAAATATTCCAGGATAAAGGAAAAATTAGAAATGCAAGAAGTATTGCAAATGATGGAGCGAGAAAAAGATATGGCTGTAACTTGGAGATTTGGGCCATATTTCGTATTCAAAAAAATACTGGTTTTCGGTGCTATACCATTATCTGTACCCGTTTCTCGAGATATCCACGAATTAGTGGTTGTTGTTGAAAGCTGCTTGAAAAGGTATGCCTTTTACCAGCCAAGGACCTCAGCTGATTTGATGGCGCTTTCCTGCAGTGCCTGATCTGGATCCTTGCCGGCAAAGTAAACCCCATCAATTGCTTCGCGAATATTATCGGCTATCTGGGGGTATTCTGGTATGTTTGGTCTACTGTGGCCAATTGGAATCATGGAAATCATGTCTGAATAGTATGGTATTGTAGCATTAAGGCTTTGAGAATAGGGTCCTTCAGCAATCGGCTTTTGCGTGGGTAGATAGCCTTCTTTTTCGAGCATAGGTGCCAGGATTTCGGGATCCACCAACAGTGTAAGTAATTCCCAAGAGAGTTCCTTATTCTGAGACGTTTCAGGAACGCTTAGAATCCATCCTCCCATCATGGTGGCAGATTTATTTCCTTCAGTTGGAACTGGAAACATTGGTATCATACCTACACTCTGGTTGAGACTAGCCCATTGCTCACGGGGGAAAGTGCCCAATAACCAGCTACCTTCTAACATCATAGCAAACTTCTTATCCGCAAACTCTTGGCCCCAAAAATGATTGACTTGTGGCTTGATACCTGCGTCTACCTGTCTCTTTATAAACTCTAATGATTGTACACCCTCAGTACTGTTGTAGGCCGGGAACCAGTAAGTTCCCTTAGTCGGATGTCCGCTTCTTTGTTCCAGTATATCTCCTCCTAACATCCATAGGTATGGGTACCACATGTCGGGCGAGTGACTTGCACCAACTAGATGAGCTCCCTGAATTCCCTGTTGACCTAGGGCATCATTAAGCTTCTGAGCAGCTGAAAGATATCCATCCCAAGTCTCAAGAGTGCTTGGATCCACACCGGCATCATTCAAAAGATCTTTCCAGTACCATAACGCTCGTACGTCAGTCCATGCCCATATACCATAGATCTTATCCTCATACTTTCCTCCTTCCCAGTTGACAGGGTACCAGTCACCCTCCCTTCCCCAAGAAGTCGCATTCTGCGTAAGATCAGTCAAAAAACCTCCCTCAGCAAATTCCCCTAGCCATATTTGGTCTACTGAAATTAGATCGATCGGTGTTTGACCAGCCATCGAAGTGAGGATCTGCGTGCGTGTTGCATCATAAGGAAGGACCCTGTAATCTATCGTTATATCCTTATCGGGATGATTTTCATTAAGTTTCTTTGTGGCATTATCAAACAAAATGTCCCACCGCTCTTTCGGTTCAGCCACTATGGCCGTAAGAGTTACCTGTTCCTTTTGGGCATTCAAGGAATTAACTAATCCTGTAAAAATTACGCTAATTAGGATGGCCGAACCAAGTATAAATACCATTTTCTTATTTATGTATAAAATATTCATTAGAAACAAAAAAGACATGGCATCTTTTTAAATGTTGTTGTCAGCAAGATGATCCCCTTCCAGAATGTGGGTGCTATTTCAAATAATTGCTTATGATGTAGGTTTTACTTGCCTAATCTTCGTGTATTCAAAAATTATTACATGATTTCTTTCGGCGCGGATGGGATTTTTATGTAATAAATCTGAAC
>JARBAV010000178.1 GCA_029237515.1 Nitrososphaerales archaeon | reverse complement strand
TGAGACTTTTAAAGCATAAATCATAAATAAATACGTTAAGTAACCATGTTAATCTATTAGGAACAGTAGACCAAATGGTCCAGAAAACTATATGGAAAAATCATCACAACCTAGAGATCATTGTGTAATTGAATTTATTATGGCGAATATTTTGATGATCCTAATAAGGTCGATTCATACTGAAAGAAAGAGTAATTTTGTTAGATTCAATTACAATAGGCTAATGTATTAACGTCAACTTGCACAAAGCATATGAATTCTCAAACTATTTCTATTGTTCCTTTCATCTCTGGATGTATAGTACAATAGTACTCAAAAGTACCTTTTTTATCTGCAAGAAAAGTAATTGTCTGAGTTTCAAAATATCCCAAGTCTTTTGTGTGGACATTAAATTCATCAATGTTAAAGTTGTGTTTTGAATGTGTTTCGTAATCTTCATTTATAACATGCATAGCTTGTAGGCTTCCTAAATTAAAAACATATTTTGGATCTATATGAGGTCCTCCGCCCCCGGTGTTTCTCATTCCTTTCACTCCTCCGCTGGCTTGACTCAAGTATTCGTAACCATTTGTCACAGAATGTGTAGCTTTTATAAAGATATTTTCCGGAGGAAGTAGTACAGGTGAATTACCATTGACAGGTACAAGGGATCTAACTCCAAAAGTCACCCCCAATGTTACAACCACACCTATAATGCCGATAATAATTACTAACCATTTCTTTGATATCTTCGTCTCTCTAGCATACTGCATCTTACGCTTATTTTTGTTCCTAGTCGTAATAAGGCTGAGTTTATATAATATATATACAAGACTTAACCATGTTAATCGATCAGTAATATACCTTTGACCTGATTTGAATTCCATGACTATGCTTGAGCAGAATCGACAAGGACAATAATGATGAATGCGAATTTAGATGATACGAAGAAAAATGTTAGCTAAGTTATCAACGATAAATTTAAGTACTGTTTTTACTGGAACAGAAAATTGAGACTTTATTTTGATGATGCTGATATGTTCGTTTTACTGGACTCGAATGTATCAAGACCGCAAAAATTAGTCTATTTCAGACTCGACGTTCAGAAAACGTCCCATCCTGATAAACAAGTTTAGTAATCATCAACATATCTCCGTTTAAGGATCATCTTCATTCCATATTTTGGTCGCAATGTGATTAGTGGGTTCGGCACCACTGGATGCTCAGGCATGAGCTCCAACTTCCAATATCTCAATAATGTTACTAATAATAGAATTCCCTCTATCCAAGCCAATGGCTCGCCCATGCACACTCTAGATCCTCCTCCAAATGGGAAAAAGGCAAATCTGGGCAAATTAGATTTCAACTCGGCGCTCCAGCGTTCTGGAATAAATTCGTTAGGTTCCGCAAAAAAGCGTGGATCACGGTGAGTTATGTACTGACTCATAATCACTACTGAGCCAGGAGGTATTGTGTAATCACCTATTACTACACTATCAATGGCTTCCCTCCCTATTGCCCATGCAGGAGGATACAATCGCAAAGATTCTGTAAATACATTACGTAAATATTGAAATTTCGATATGTCATCCATAGTTGGACGCCTGTTACTTTCAAGTACCTGCCCTATCTCTTCGATGATTTTGTCTTCTACTTTACGATTCTCAGAGATGAGATACAATGTCCATGTTAAAGCATTTGCTGTTGTTTCGTGTCCCGCAAGGAATAATGTCATGATTTCATCTCTAAGCTGTTGTGTAGTCATAAACGTAGTCGTTTTGTTAGATCTAATCGTCCCTCTTTTTGCATCGAGAAGGAGCAATGTGGATAGCAGATCTCTTGGGCTGTTTTTATCATTTGCTGCAGGATCATTTAAAGACCATCTATCAATGTCATCGCTTCTTTTATCTACTTGAATTATTCTTCGTCTTGCTTCTTGTATGATTGTGAAAATCAATGAATCTAGGTGTCGCTTTGCAGCATGAAACTTTCTACTGCTCGCGAGAGGCATCTTTTCTATTATATTACCTATGAATGGTAGTCTAAGATGATTGAAATATCCTACCAATATTGTCACATCCTGAATAATGTCTGTAGTTGTATTTGAATCGATATTTGAGCCAAAAAGTACATTACTGATTATAGATACTGTAAGCTTAGTCATTTCCTGATGAACATCAAGCACCATTTCTTTTTCTTCTTCCTCTTCTTTTGATATTAGTATTTGTTTCCATTTTGTGCATATGTCTTCTCCACAGGACGTTACTATATTAGCATACTTAGACATATGACCATAATCGAATGCTGGTTGTATCAGCTCCCGTTGCTGCTTATGATACTCTCCTTCGCTGGTAAGTAAACCATTACCAATTATTCGCTTTGTTAGGCGTAGGCCAGGATTCTTGATGAATTTGGATTGATTAATTATCAATACACTTTGAATATAATCGGGGTGGTTCACAAAGTAGATACCTTGATGCCCGAACCTAAAGTAAGAAATATCACCATATTTTGTTAAATCGTTCAGAACGGTTAGAGGGGCTTTTAGAAATTGCAAACTAAATAGATAAGGAAATTTAGATTTGGGGCCAGGTGGGCGCTTGTACTGAAATCCAGGGGCTGTTGCAGTCATTAGCCATTTTATGAATGTGTCATCATAGATATAAGTTCATTTTGAACGATGACGAGATATATAATTAAAGAGAATATCTGCCTGTAATTTATCCAATATTCAGCCAACGCCTTTCCACTATAGTTACATTGAGACACCTGATAACGCAGATTAACGGGCAGAATCAATACAGATATCTACAATGCCCAGATGCATAAGAACTCGCATGAGTAGCAGCTATCAGCCAATGTGTTATTATTGTAATAGTGAAGACTTCGGCTCAGTTGATGGCTATAAGCGTTATGTTGTAATTCAAACTATCTAGGGCCTGTAGATATCAAGTATTACCGCTTAGAAAAGCAGGGTACGTCTTGGGAGGAAGAAGTAAAAGCCGTTATGGAATGGAGATAATTTGCTCTCCCAATTGTGCAGGCTTTTTGGTATCACCACATAATGTGAGACTATACATAGGCATTATAGACTGCCACAAAATGTTGAACTCTTATTCTAAGTTCGGTCTTGTGTGTTGGTTGAAGTTCTATCAATCCAATTATCAACAACTATGTCGATTGCTCCATCGTTAATGATTGTTGAATTGTCGTCCGGGTTCCTATAGCCAAGATAACCTCTGTGATTATCCCCTATTTCGGTTATCATACAAATATTAGTACCAGGGATTCCGAAATCACATTCTCTATCGCCATCGGCATCTACGTTTAGGGGTAACTGATCTTGAACATTTATCTCGGCATAATTTTTAGGCAATGACTTTTTGATATCAAATATTGGAATGTATAGATTTTTTTGGTATCCACTTTGTCCTAGTGCTTTATCAGCTTCAAAAGATGGATAAATTTGGAATGGTGGATATGGATTTTCAGGAATAGGTTCAAGTATATAATCTTCACCATTAACAGAAATTGTGAAATTTGTCACCTCTGTTTCAATCGCTTGTCCATAGTCTGACTTTGGAGTACCCCAATTCGTCTGGTCAATTAGAATATCTTGTGGATTGGTAGAAACTTCCTCATCGTCCACCGCAGCTCCCAATAAATCTACAGATTTAATGGTGAAATTATTCTTATTCCAAGTTTCGTTCTCATGTAAACTTTCTAAGCTGCTAAGTACAACTCTTGCACCTAACGAATGAGCGAGCAGTCTTAAGTCAGTACCTGGGCATTCATATTTTATATCGGAAACTAGCTTTGCAAGCTTTGGACCATTTTCTGCGGCTAAAAATTTGGCGCCAAACCATGTCGTATCTGAGCGCCAGCTAAAGCCTATCAGTGGATGAATAAAGCTATTATTTTCTAGTGATAATTTCACTCTATTCAACCTCTCTTTACCTTTA
>JARBAV010000177.1 GCA_029237515.1 Nitrososphaerales archaeon | reverse complement strand
CATATGCTTCCTAATTTTTCATTACTTTTAATTTAGAATATGCATGTAGCGGCTAGGCAGATCCAGCCGCTAAAACATGGAAATATGATACTGTTGACAAGACCTACAGACTGCCCAGTATTGGTAAAATGTAACCGTAAGGGTGCTTTGCTACTGCTAGTTTATGCCATGAATACCGTGCACTCTAAGGGTGGCAAGGAATTCTGTCAGCCGATTAGTATCATTGCATTTTACTAATCAAAATATCAGCATGATAATCGCAACGCAAATTTGAAATAATTGACATAAGATAGTTGATTGATAATAATTTACCATTTTTATGTATTTAGTCGAGTATTTCACAAGCCCTAGAGCTCTTATGTAAAGTTAGATTCCTCATATCCACATGTCCGATCATGTCTCGGTAACAATAAACCTTTTTAAGCGAAATAAAATTGAACTAGATATATGCAGTATTTCACCGCTCTTAAAATAGGTGAAAAGAGAGTCAAATCCGCCCAGGATTTTTTGAAGACTTACGCGGGAAATGCTATGCCTGCATTAGCACTGAAGGATAACAAAGCAGACCAATGGGAGCCAGTGGGTGAAGAGAATCTTTACGGAGTTATAGAGGAACCAAACGGGTACATGATTGTAATATGCGACAAAAATGGAATTGCAAAGAGTCTCGCAAATTGGTTTACTGAGGAAGAAAAAAACAGTATAATAGCCAAAATGAGGTCCGAAAATGCGATGGAAGAATTTGTAGGGAGAATGTCACTCCCGGTTTAATTATTACACATTTATACTAGAACTCAGACCTTGTAATTTGTATCAGTTGGGAATAGAATGTGCGCCTCTTTTCATCATATTGTGAAATATTCTTGGAAAGAATTTCTCTTTCGTGTATATCTTATTTAATCTGGCGCCATGTCCGAGTCACGATCAACTTTTTGTATAGATGATTCTGCTGAAACTATTTCATCCACGATTACAACATTGATTTGCCCACATTTTCCCATAAATACCTAGAGATTGAATCATGTAATTATATGTCTTTACCTTCTTACTTGTCTTAGAATAAATACAAGAAGCCTAATCTGCCCTCCGATTTTTCCTCTTCCTCTTACTTTGGATAATCCCTATCAATTGATATCCATATTCCAGGTTATGCTTAACATGATTTATCCCGTGAGTCTTGTCGGGAACGAATTTATCGTCAAGAATATTCTCAATGTATACTTTTGATCTCCTCACCGACAGGATCGCATGTTGAACCTGGCTATCCAATAGCTTCCTTCCTAAGTCTTTTTCTGCTCTTTCTTTGAATTCCTTTTCGTCTCCGGCAATGTTATAGTACTTTTGTAGCTTGGCGTAATTATTACATAGATCCTTAATGCTATTTAAGTCGTAATCTGACAATCCCTTAAGCGCATCATGGATTGAATCTGTGGATCTTCCGGTTATCTGTGCTAAACTATCAACTAGCCCTTTGTCAGATATCACCCTTTCATTAACAGGTTTACGTATCTGATTAGCTTTAGGCTCGGTAGAGAAATCCAAATTCCAGGATTGTGTCAAGTATTGTTGGCCCTTCCTAGTCCGATAATATGCTTCAGCATTGTACGAATCAATGCGTTCTCCCGAAGCGTCTTTTCCACTATGGATTACAGAAATCACGTTTACAAGAATTTCAGGGTAGGATGCCTTTAGGGGTTCGCTGAAACTCTGGAAGTTTTCATTAAGATCCTTATAGATGTTAAAAACGACTCGATCGAATGTTTGAAAGTTTTTTTCCTCTGTGCTACGAACTTTCCTTATCTCTCCCACAGAGATAGTAAGTATGTCCGATAGTTCAAAAGGACTAAAATAGTATCCAATTGCCCTTGCAGCTTGGACAATTACCCTCACTGCCTCCAAAAAACTCGGCTGAATTTGCAGCTCTCGTACAGAAATCCTTTCTACATATGAAATTGAGGTAGAATACAGTGGATCATCCGACGAAATTTTCAAGTTATTGAAATAACGCAACAATTCATCGTACAGAGCCTTCCTTAGGTGTGCGCCGGTATCGTCTTGTATACTCTGTTTGAGATCCGAATTCATTCTTTTCCTGTCACTTGCATCCATGTCATTTGAATCT
>JARBAV010000176.1 GCA_029237515.1 Nitrososphaerales archaeon | reverse complement strand
TCGTATCTAATATGCAATCCAGTAGCTTCCTCATCTGGGATGGATTCAAATTCTCCAACCAAAGCTGAGGCGGTCTATCATATCTCAAAGTTTACTAAAAGATCGATGAGATCCGAAATAGTAACCTTGTCTTCCCGTGTATATTCGATTGATTCCTAGTGAGTATGTAGACAAACAGGTTTTCAGCCATAGAAAAAATGCTGTTCAATGGGCCAGGGAATTCGAAGTTTTGTTAATGTGCATGTTCTGATACCTATAATGGTACCAGGCTCTGGTCTTAAATGTTGTCCGGCTTTATTACATACATGGAAGTGACTTATTCATAAAGCGATTTATCTATTCTTATTACGTTCGTCCGGTGTTTTTAGGAACTCACCAGACTCCCCAAACTCTCCGGAATTTTCTTCATCACCGACTTCATCAAAATATGCAGTTAGTTTTGCTACACTGGCTGCTACTACCGCTTTACCATTACTTTTTCTGTAACTTGTCCTCATGTAGTCAGCCAATGCCTTCAAGTTGGGCAACTGCTTCGCAGTAACCCCATAGCTGTACAGCTCCTCAAGTATACCTTTCCGAATTATCACTTCGAAATTTCTTGTGTATTTTATATCAGGCAGAATATTTGATTTTGCGAGTTGTATCAGTCTGTCGCTTATGTCATTTGGTATGTTAATCTTATCTTCTCCTACCAATTTTGATCTCCAAATAGGAATGGCCGCATTCAGCTGTTGGTCTATATATTTCTCAAAAGATCTCTTAACTATAATGTGATTATCTTCCATAGATTCCTGTAACTCATCTTCAGGCAATCTTTCCTCTAACAACCATTGTGGAATTTTCATATTAACATAATCAAACGCCGCTTTCAAGATTTTCAAACCTAAGTCTAGGGGAGGAACGCTTTTCTTCTCATCTAATATTTCGCTTTGATTCGTCATTATCCACCAATTGCGATAGATGCCTAGTGCATTTAACCGGCTTAAATTCAAACGCATAAATTCTCTGAATTGTTTCGCTTTGGTATCACGATCGTTTATGATTTCAGATTGTGAAAAATATCTTGTGATGGCACGTTTCATATAGGCTGACTCGTGTAATGGAGGAGGAGGGTTTCCAGTTAATATAGGGATGCATAATGCGGGAATATCTATGGTGCTGCTGGCCGTACTACTCGGAAACTTGCTCCTTGATACTTGGCTTTCGACGATGGATTTGAGAAGCTCGACCAACCAATGCATCTTTGGATCTGTTAGGTTCGTCTCATCAACTAGGATTGGAAAGGTGCTATGGCTCAGTGCTTGCCCAGCTCTTGCTATGCTGTCAAATCTTGAAAGATTTAGCAAGTATTTTTGATCCTCTTGATGTCCATCCAAGGCAAGTATTATTTTTCCTGTGTTTGATTTGGTGGTGTTGGGCGATCCGTAGAAATGAAGTAACTTCAAGTAGTGATTGTTATGCTTAAGTACAAACATGAGGGGTGCCACTATTCCCCATATGATTGAAGTAGCTAGCAAATCCAGTCTATTATTATAGAATGATTTTAATTCAGCCAAAAAGTTTATTGCCTCAGATAATTCCTTTTGGGAAGGCTCCTCGATGTCTATGTTACTTGCAAGTATTGCACCATTTTCTTTGTCTGGTAAAAAGCCAGTATAATCTGTCTCGTCTGTATCTTTGATAATATTCTTTTCGGCATATGCACGCAATAGTGCGTTAAGTGCTTTATCTGAACCATCATTTAGAACATATCCGAGTTCCTTTAAAGATTGCATGATTTCTGCAAGTGTTTTATACCGGAACGTATGCTTTTCATTCACTTTGTCCACAAAAGTGATAGTATACTTCTGAATGGTGTTAAGGAAAACGAGAGGATTTTTGTGACTCATGATTTCCACAGGTATACAAGCAAGATAAGTCGCATTTTGAAAAAGATATTTTTTGTACATTTCATCCTTTGCTGATTTGACTGTTACTTCCAATAGTTGCTTTGTTTCCTTGTCGGCTATGATATATTTTGGAGGATTTCTGCTTATTTCATAGTGAACATTGTTTGTTATTTGTGGAAACATACTAATGTCAGTTTGAGATTTTTCTTCGTTTATCTGTTTTGTCATAAAGGTAACACAATCATTAAAAATTCGTTCGAGTTCTTCGTTTGGTAACGGCTCTTCAAAATAAGTCTGATTTATATGTTCAATTAAATTTTTAATTGACTCAATGGTTACAGTATTATGAAGTTGTCTTATTAATGAATTGCAGTGTCTTATCAAAAAATTGTGTCTACTGCCTACTTTGATCTTTCCGTCGTAACCATCATTCAATCTGAAAAAGCTATCAGATCTAACAGCCGTATCGGACTCAAGCAAATATGTTACACCGTATTTACTAAGTATGGAATCAATATGTTTATCTATGTGATCATATGTCTGTGGTTCTTCTACAAACTTTGATTCGTTACCTAAAATCTGATAGTTAGAACCGTCCTTGTGGGGAGAAGGAGTAACGAACATAATTCCGTGTCCGCCTTCCCCTTTCACCTCGAATTTAGGAACATCGAGATTGCTTGTAGAAATTGAATTAAGTTTTTTGTAAGGCTTCTTAGAATAAAAGTAAACATGTGCCCTTGTTTTATCGGCAT
>JARBAV010000019.1 GCA_029237515.1 Nitrososphaerales archaeon | reverse complement strand
CATCCCAAAGGAGTATTGATGGTTGCGACCTTCACGTACGCATAAACAAAACAAAACGAGATCTTCATTTTTCCAGTGCAGTTTTGTGTGGTGGTCTGGCGTTCATTTTAAACTTTCAGATACCCACCGGAGAAAGTGTCTGCAGAATTCCTAAACTAAATAAAGATAGCCGAATTTCGCGTCAATGAAATAGATTTTCAATTTCTTCTTAGATATAAGAGGGAAACACTAACTATAAAAAGCTCGAATGCATCGTAAAGGAACGAGCAGATGTGGCAGAGTGGTCTTCTCTAAACGAGAACAAAATAATGCGTCGGCCTTGAGTGAATCAACTTAAAAGATAGCCGATTCGCCTTCGGGTGATCAGGAGTTCGAATCTCCTCATCTGCGCCCTTTTTTCTAGAAATCTTCCTTCCTAATAGTTCCTCGGCGGTGTTTCTTTGGCAGCTTTGCGCTGTGTGCTGATTTTATTCTTCTTTCCAACTTCGAGACAATTTCCTTCGATGCTGATATGGGATCGTATGCCACTGCCTTCGCATCTATAATGCTGTTGTTTGTCATTACTCTTGCTCTAATAGAGTATTTTCTTGTCTTGTGTTTGTCTACGTAAATGGTGACCAACTGAACATTTTCCAATCTACCTTCAATTTTTTTCAGGAATTTTGTCATAATTCTTTCGATTTCATGTTTGTCATCCTCAGTTTCAGGATCTGAAATGTGTATAAAAGTAGGACCTCCATGCTTCGGAAGTAATAATTCGAGTACATCTTTTGGTGTGATCACACCAATTGGACGGCTATTTCCTACCACAACAACTTCTTCATGATTCTTTAAGTCGTCAGTTAATTCATCTATTTTTGAGCCCTGTTCTACAGAGTAAGCATTTCTCATGATATCCTTCACTTTTACGATTCGTACTACTGCCATTGTACCTACTCCAGGAGACTTACTCGCTCTCTCTCTGGGTTTGGATATGACGTGTGCAATATCTAATACATTTATGATTCCTGTCAAAACACCATCCCTGCTTATAACTGGCAAACGTGATATGTTATACCTCCTCATCTTTGAAAGAGCGTTCCCAAGGGTATCTTCACCTTCTTGTACTATAGCACCACTCATAACTGAATCCGCTTTTGAATGACCAAACCTGGCGTTCACTACTATGTCCATCTCACTCACTATTCCTACAAGTTTAGAACGATTCTCGATGACTGGAAACGCGCGATTTCCTGTATTTAGGATCATCTCTATCGCTCGCTCTACCGTAGCCTCACGACCTAGGGTTGGGGTTTTCGATATGAAACCCTTAAGCTTCGACTCAGGGGAAGCATTAACTGAAAGAAATTCCTTTGCGAATACCATTCCCAAATAGTCACTGGTATCGTTCACAATAGGAATCTGATTTAATCTGTGTGAATGCATTAAGCTAAGTGCTTTTGAAACAGAATCTTCAGGAGTTAAGGAAATTACATCTTTTATCATAATGTCATCTACTATCATTGTGGTTTATGATGATCCTAATCATTACATTAAAAACCTTCCTCTACTTATAACAAACGATCGGATGGATAATAGACGCCTTCTCATAATTGCTGCCATAATAATAATACTTATCAGTGTAGTCACAATATATCTGGCCCCATCCGAGACGATTATACCGATTCCAAATCCCGATGAAAATACCACACGCAACGACAACGCTAACAAGAGTGCACCTTCTCAAGGCGGTCTTAGTCAACGGTCCCCGTAAAATGGCATTATAATAAAAGTTAGGGATAGTACTAAGTGAATTATTGAATCAAAGGGTTATCAGTTTTGAGATCGGTAGAGTGATTAGGATATTCAGATAGATGGATGCTATGATTATTGTTTGTCACACTGCCATTCCTGAACCTATTAATCTCCATCTATCAGAGATCCTTCTGCTGATAGCTACTCGGTTATTTGGTAACAAACAGACTGGCTTCTTCAGTTTAATCTCGATTTTTGTGGAGTCTTTAACATTTGTAACTGTCCCTAATGTGGCAGCAGTACCTATGTTCAATCTGAGAGGTTCTTTGATTCGAATAGGATCTACCCTTACTAGTTCTTGAGTCCCAACTGCAGTATCGAAAAGATAAACTTCGATACTTATGCTATCTACGTTATCAGGCAGAGTGGACGGCTTTCCTACTACGGAACCAATGAGTGAATCACTCTTTATGAAGGTAGGATCTAATCTTGTTCCAATTGCAACTAACCCACCAGGTCTAACGGATTCAACTAGACCTGCACCTGTTCCTAATGTGGAGATGGCTGAAGTAATAGGCTCATATCTACTCTTCCTTTCATCAAAGAAGCCGGGCCTAATCTCGATCTCATCTCCTATCGAAAATTCTCCTTGAACTAGAGCTCCTCCTATTACACCACCTTTGACCCTCTGGACTTGGATACCAGGCTTGTTTACGTCAAAAGATCGCAATACATGCATTATGGGTTTAGCAGCTTTGTTTCGAATCGGATTCTTAAGTTTGCTTTCTATGGCTTCGATGAGTGCATCTACGTTTACCCTGTGTTGAGCTGATACAGGAACGATGGGAGCCTCCTCTGCAGTGCTACCACTGACGAATGATTTGATTTGATCATAATTCTCCAGAGCGCTCTCATATTCAATCAAATCTACTTTGTTCTGGACAATCACTATTTCTTTTATCCCCAAAACTTGCAATGCCAAGAGGTGTTCTCTGGTTTGTGGTTGCGGGACTTTTTCATTAGCGGCGATTACAAGTATTGCTCCGTCCATCAGAGCTGATCCCGAAAGCATATTTGCCATCAAACTTTCATGACCTGGTGAATCTACAAAACTGACTACGCGTAAAAGCTCTCCTGGTTTACTGCAATTCACGCACGTTGGACTAGAGGAGTAGCATCCTGGTGCCGGACAATCAGGGCACTTGTAAAAGGCTGCATCTGCATAGCCAACTTTGATAGTGATACCTCTCCTTAATTCTTCACTGTGGGCACTAGTCCATACGCCTGTAATCGCTTCAACTAGTGTAGTTTTCCCATGATCAACATGGCCTGACGTCCCAATATTGATATTAGGTTGGTAACCATATTCTTTAACATACCAGTCAGGCAAACTCTCTTTCCAATGCAATGATCTTCGTGAATTCACTGGGAATATTAAGGTAATCACAGACTATTTTTAATTCAAGAAGAGCCCTTTGGCCTAATTTCGAATCTACTTAAAGGGTTTAATAAAGGACATCTTTTCATCCTATCGGCTTACGAGATTTCTAAGTAACTTAAGTATGTGTACGACCTGCGCATAATGTATTGATGCACGTTTTTGTAAATTTGCAAGATATGAGCATGATGTCTAAAGTCTACCGTATCAAGATTTGGGTTCTTCCTCAGCAGACTGTTCAGTTGCCGATTTTTCAGGCAACTTTCCTTCAAGTAGTTTACAGTTCAGCTGATATATTTCCTCAGTAACCATATTGCCTCTAATTAGCTTTCTAACCCTAACTCCGGGATTACGGTTTCGCATTCCTATTCCTCGTGCAAGCAAGATATACTTTTTTACCCCTCCATGAAGATCTGGCCTCATAGGTGTACCTGATTTGTCACTGCCGCCAGTTATCTGCATTTTACCTTCAATACCAACGACATTTGAGTCGATGACATCACCTATTTTTAACCCAAGAAGGGGATTTGCTACTTTGTCCTTTAATTCTTGACTAACACTTTTTCCAGTACTATCTGAAATGACAACCTTGAATTGCGCCAATACACTACTACTTTGATCATGCAGCAGTTTGGGCTTTAATTAACTTTTGGATGGTCTCCAATCCATTTTTGGTAATATGAACCTCGTTCATCAAAGACATGTGGATAGCCAAATCTAGATCAGATTTATTATAAAATTATTCGACGTCTAGAATCCACTCTTGTTCAAATTGGCCTGATAATCATCTGACATGTTCTGAGCTACCCCTTTCATAGTTTCCAAGTACGAATCGTATGAAGAGCTAAACCCACAATGACTACAATCAACCTTTGTCATATCTTCATCGACTACTGCTTCATTTCTACACTTCGGACACTTTGCTTTCAACAAAAGTCTCGCACATTAGCTGCATTTCAAACTGTATTAACTTTTGGTTTCCTGTTCATGCTTCAAACATTTGGCATATGTGATATTCATATTTTCAAAAAATAATTTAAAGGAGTCGTCCACCCAAATTTATGATGAGCTTGCATGGCAGTATTTTAGCGTGTTATTATTTTAAAGGGATGACTTTAGTTGAAACAAGTAATAATGCCGATGGATTTGATATCCTTAATTAGGTCTTCTCGCTGATCTAATTCTAAAATGATTCCCATAAACAGACCTTGGCTTAGCGATGAGGAAAAGAATGAAATGTTAATGGTGCTAGACGAAGGCATACTTACATCTCCTGCATTGGAGGGAGGGAAGAGAGTACAGGAATTCGAGTTTCTTCTTAGGCGCTATTTAAGCATTAAGCATGTGATTGCAGTGAACTCTGGAACATCTGCTCTATTAGCTGCGTTGTTAGCATTAGGATTGAAAGAAGGCGACGAAGTACTTTTACCTTCATTTACTTTTGTAGCATCAGCTAATTCTGTAGTCGCTGCTGGAGGTACGCCAGTATTCGTAGACATAAATAAAGCTGACTATACCGTCAACGTCAAAGATCTTGCCAGGAAGATTACGAAAAAAACTAGAGCTATTATGCCTGTTCACCTTTACGGCCATCCTGCCGATTTGGATGAATTAGGTGAGTTAGCAAATAGTAATTCGCTCGAAATAGTAGAAGACGCGTGCCAATCATTGGGTTCTGAGTACAGGAAGAGACAGACTGGAACTTTCGGTTCAATGGGATGTTTTAGTATGTACGCCAGTAAGGTACTCACATCAGGAGAAGGTGGTGCGATTACAACGGATGACGATCTGTTGGCTGACCGATTAAGAATGATACGCAATCATGGAATGGTTGAAGGTTATGATACTAGAGTATTTGGTCTCAATTTACGACTTCCTGAAATATGCGCTGCAATAGCGAAGGGTCAAATGAAAAAACTTGATGAAATGCTAGAAAAAAGAAGAAACAATGCAAAATTGTTAACTGACCTACTTTCACATTCTGAAGTTGATGGATTTACGACACCAGTCGAACCGGATGACGGTCACAAGAAATTTAATTGGTATCTCTATACGGTGGCAATTGGCAGTAGGCAGACCGAAGACAAAATTAACACTCCTGATGTTCTAGATCACACTGAGCACAGAGATCTAATAAAGGAAGAGATGGTCAATATTGCAAAGGTTGGAGTAGCCGTATATTACGATCCCCCTGTTCATTTGACTCCGTACTACAGAGAACTGGTACGATCTCGATTGCCAAATCAGATCCGAGGAATGCCCAATAATTTGAAGACTACAGAATGGGCAAGTAAACACGTACTTTCCTTACCTGTGCACCCGCTTCTTTCTGCAGAAGATATTGAATACATAGCAAATAGCTTCAAATCAGCAAGACAAAACCTAAAAAAATGAAATTATCGATCAGTGTCCATAGGTCTTAATACCGCTACTTACTATGCGATGTATTGCGACTGATCATTTATACAGGTAAAGGTGGGACAGGAAAAACAGTAAGTGCTTGCTCAACTGCGTTAAAGTTGTCTGGTCTGAAATCCAGAACACTTCTTGTTTCTGCCGATCCAGCTCATACATTGGGTGATGCATTGATAAAAGACCGAATTGTAGGAACACCTACAAAAATCTCTGCTGACCTAGATGCAGCTCAAGTGGATCCGATTGCGGAGATGGATACGAATTTCAAGACAATATTTTCTTACTTTGCTTCGTATTTTCAGGCCAAAGGCGTTGATGATACTATTTCGTATGAGTTGGCAATGTTACCTGGAATGACACAATTACTCTGCTTGCTCAAAATCGAAGAGGCCGCAAGATCCGGAGTCTATGATGCGATAATTCTTGACATGCCCGCATCAGGTGAGGCCTTGCGATTCTTATATTTTCCAAAACTTGTTGGAAGCCTAAGCATGAGGCTCTCGGGCCTTGCAGGTCTTGTCAGTGGCTTCGGCCGACTATTTCAACCCTACTTCTCAAGCCCTGCTCATTCAAGTGACTTGATGAAGATTGAAGCAGATTTACTACATAAATTGGAAGAACTTTCAAAGTTAATATTTGACCAAAAGGTAACTAGTCTCAGGTTAGTGGCTAACGCTGACAGCTTTAGCATGGAAAATGCAAAAAGGACTTTAATGTCAGCTAATTTGTACGGTATTAATGTAGACATGATTATTATCAACAAGATCATGCCCATAACGCGTAGTGAGAATAGTTTCTTGGCCAATTGGACGCATCTTCAGCAGACTAAAGTGATAGAAGCTAGATCTAACTTTTACCCATTGCCAGTTAAAGAGGTTCCTCTGTACAATGAAGAATTAAAAGGTATAGAGATGCTTAAGCAAAATGCTGAGATCTTGTTTGGGGATGAAGATCCAGGTCAAATTTTATATCATGAAAAGGTTTTTGAATTCAAAAGTGATAATTCTGGCCTCACTTTGAAACTAAAGGTTCCTTTTACGAAGAACGTAGACTTTTTGGTTGAACGCGCCTCAGACCGGATTACTATTAAAGTGGCCACGGACATAGGTCATATTGTGAATGTTATTCCGTTGCCTGCCATT
This sequence comes from Nitrososphaerales archaeon, assembly GCA_029237515.1. GTDB lineage: Archaea > Thermoproteota > Nitrososphaeria > Nitrososphaerales > Nitrososphaeraceae > TH5896. The sequence goes on along the minus strand of JARBAV010000019.1, from coordinate 12,039 downwards.
ACTTTGGGAATGAAACTCAAAGCTGCCCAATTAAGTGACAAGAATTTAGTAATTTCATTTGAGTATTAGAAATTTAAAAAGATGAAGCCAATTAGAATAAGTTTCAACACTGTGTATTCTTATGTCTGAATCTCTAATACGAATTCTTCATTACCTATAGATACTACATGTGCAAAGCTTTTCGCAATAATCTATGATCAAGGTCTTATCAATTCTAATGGCAATTACTATGTGCGCTATGTATTTGATCGGTCCTCTTAGCATTTCTGTCCCTGTTCCTGTTAAAGCTCAGGATTCAAGCACTAATCATTCAAACATAGAAAATCTACCCGTCATAAACCAAGATACATCACCACAACAAGCTAGCAACGAAAAGATCCCATTCAATATTAAAGGGATAGACTACTCAACCAAAATTGCGCAGATATTAGTTACTATTGATGGTAAAACCTATGCTAACACCTTTGATCCGATATCCTTGTTGGATCCCCATGATGACGGTAATGGAGTAATACAGTTTAGTATGCTAGTTCCAAAAGATGCTCTAAAGCCAGGAAGCTCATACACTGCATGCATTAAGATCTTGGAGGATACTGACAGCTTTGGCAATAGTCTGGCGTGTCAATCTGGCTCAACAGATGAAATACACTCCTTGTCACCGGAAACTCGGAATCAGCACATCAATCTATACCTATAGTTATAGTTTAAGCCTTTGGATCAAGGTAAAAGAATCCTATAGTTCAAACTCCTGCTTTAGTTGATAGACAGAATTGTTGGGCTTCACGGGCTAGATATTTTGAGCATAGACCATTTCATGATGCCCTTTAAACTTTTTGCAGACCGTTCTCTCCAGAAATACTATTAGTAAATAGCGATCGATTCATCCTTGTATTACAAATACACAGATCAGTCTACAGCTGGACCCTGCCCGACCAATAAAACTCCACATAGGGATTATCAATTAGGCTCTCTCTACCCGCGTTCTAATGATCCCTAGCCAATTTATCGACATAATACTACCGCTTGTTTCACTTTTATATCGAAGTTATTGATGCAAATATATTTATTGTTTAGAAACTTAATAATTATTAATACCGGATGACGATTGTTAGCATATCATTAAATGATGAAATTCTGAATGAAATGGACAAATTGCAAAAATCACTTGGATTTAGCGGCCGATCAGAAATTGTTAGAGCAGGCATTAGGGGAATGATATCGGAAGAAAGATCACGGCAAGATCTGGTGGGATACATCCATGCAATACTTTTGGTTGTTCATAACGAGGCTTCAGATGACGAAATAAGCAATCTAAGACACGCCTATGATGAACTGATAGCAACACATCTCCATAGCAAAATTGACAGAGATAGGTGTCTGGAGATATTTCTGTTAAGGGGTGACGCGAAACCTATGAGAGATATGACAAAAAAATTTCAAGCGAATAAAAGGATGGATAATGTTCAATTGATTGCGATGTAAAAAAAAGAAATGTCTTTCTAAGGAGAGCTGGATCCTGTAACGATTGTATTGATATCTTGTTCGAGACTTATTTTGTATGGCGTATCTATCTAGCCATCAAATTTATCATCTGTTAGGGAGGGGCATTTGGTAATATAGAGACACGAATTATTCATGTATCACTGACCTGCTAGAGAAATGGATGATTTACTCCCGTAAAGAGAAGATCTTCCCCTATTCTGGAACCTCAGTCAAAATATATCTGGTGTAAATATTTGCGACCAAGATTTCGTCTCTATGGTTAATAGGTAGAATAAGCGCAAATTGCGATGGACAACTTACCATATTTTTGTCAACACAGTTAATAATAGTATTTATTGGAGAATGTTAAAATTATTAATAACACTTATATTATTATTAGCGACATTTTAATCTATGGCAATTTATTATTATGTTTTCCTTATTGCAATTATCTCTTTTCTTGCACCTAGTGGTTCGGTAATACAAGCCTCTAGGAGTACCGTGACCACAGAAAACAATATGTCTGAAACTCCGGCCATTTCTAATTCCAATTTATCTGATCCGATAACTCAACAAATACCAAAAATAACCGCGGTTGCATCATTCTTCCCAATTTATGAATTTGCGAAGCAAGTAGGAGGAGACAGGGTGACCGTAACAACCCTCATCCCAGCAGGTGTAGAGCCACATGATTATGAACCCACGATCCAACAGCTACGACAGGCAGAAAGTGCAGATGTAGTATTCTATAATGGTCTTGGATTTGAGGATTCCTGGATAGACATGGTCACCAATGATAATTTGGTTGATACCAGTGTTCTCTTTAATTTGTCTCAAGACAATCATATGGGAAATCCGCATATTTGGCTGGATCCAATTATTGCAAAGGGCCAAGTACAGCAAATCGAAAATGCGCTAATAGAAATTGATCCTAATAACAAAATATATTACCAGAAGAATGCGAAGAGTTTTATAGATAAGCTAGATGCATTGGATTCCAAAATAAGAAGTGCACTTCAAACTTGCGAAAAGAAGGATTTTATTGCTTTTCATGATGCATTTAGCTACTTTGCCAAAAGGTACGGTTTAATTCAACATAGTGTGCAAGGACTATCACCTGAAGGGGAAGTTCTACCCCAGCGAATTGAGGAAACTATAAGTTTGGCTACTGCTCTTGGGCTGAAAGTTATTTATGCAGAGGAATTGGTAGACCCGAGATTTGCGGAAGTGATTGCACAAGAGATTCCTAATGGTAAGGTACTCGCATTGAGCCCATTGGAAGGAATTGATAATGATGAAAAAGACTCAGGAATAGGATATCTTGACAAGATGGAGCAAAATATTTCTAATTTGAAAGTAGGCTTAGAATGCTTAACATAACTTCAGCTAGTCCAATAGTGGAAATAGACCACCTATCTTATTGGTATGATTCTTCGTTTCTCACATTAGACAATATTTCCTTTAGAATGGAACAAGGAGACCTACTGGGTATAATAGGTCCCAATGGTGCAGGAAAAACCACGCTTTTTAGTTGCATTCTCGGAATTCTAACAGACTATAGGGGTACTGTTAAACTTTTTGGAAAAGAGATTTTGAAAAATAGAAAAGCATTGTTAAGCGAAGTAGGATACGTACCTCAGCATGCATCAATTGAACAAAGCTTTCCGGCAAACATAGAAGAAATTATTTCATTTGGATTACTTGGATCCATCGAGAAGTACAGTCGAAGTTATGCAAAGGATCAAGTGCTTAAAGCAATGCAGATAGTGGGATTGACTGATAAGAAAAATAAAAGATTTAATGAACTATCCGGCGGACAACAACAAAGAGTCCTAATCGCTAAGGCCATGGTACATAATCCCAGGCTACTGATACTGGATGAGCCTACAAGCGGCATAGACCAAGAAACTCAGGATAGATTTTATGAATTAATCCGGAAGCTGAACGCAGAAGAAAAAATATCCATCATATTATCTTCTCACGATCTAGATGCAGTAAGTAAACTTGCAAATAAGGTCGCGTGCATCAACAGAAAAATGCATTTTCATGGAGATGCGAAAGATTTCTTTGGTGATGAGAACATGCTCAAGACTTATTATGAATCTGCAATGCAGACGCATTTAAGACTCCATCAGTTCAACACCAAATCCAATTCTCAACAACTTCCATCCACATAGATAGAGCAGAGTTAACGGCATGACCATTTTGGAAATATTAGAATTTGGATTTATGCAGCGCGCATTAATTTCTGGCATTGCAGTTGCTGCTATATGTTCAGCAATTGGCCTGTTTCTAGTGCTTAGAAAACATTCTCTATTTGGAGATGCGATGTCTCACGTTGCTTTTGGCGGCCTGTCTATAGGACTATTCCTTAATTTATATCCAATTTGGACCGCATACGCATTTACTATAATAGCGGCATTAGGGATTACAAAAATGACCGATTCTATCAAGATACCACCAGATTCATCGGTCGCAATTTTGCTTTCATCTGGACTTGCGGTTGGAATAGTTTTGATAAGTCTGTCTGGGGGATTTTCTCTAGACCTTTTCAGCTTTCTGTTTGGAAGCATCCTTCTGATTAGTACTCAGGATACTATTACCATTGTATTTCTAAGTATTGCGATTCTTGCAATCATAGCAATAATGTATAGGAGATTGATGTACATTACCTTTGACGAGAAACAAGCGAGTGTAAGCGGAATTAATGTAAAATTAGCTAATTACATCTTTATTGTACTCGCTGCGATAACTGTAGTCACATCCATTAGACTAGTAGGAGTCCTCTTGATATCTGCACTAATTGTCCTTCCAAATATTACTGCGATACTATTTGGAAGGGGATTTAAGAAAACTGCCATCATTTCAATTGGTATCGCTATTGCGTCAGTTGTGTCTGGGATTGTCATTTCATATTTCGCTAATATTGCTCCTGCAGGTGCCATAGTTCTTACTGGTGTGGCTATCTTCCTGTGTACTATCGTAACGCGTAATATTAGAAAATCAATTCGACCGATAAAGATCACAGAGCCGTACTTACATAACCGATCTCAGGAATGATAAATATATTGACCGATCATTCATTTAACACATTAGCAATATTCATTTGTTTTATGTTAGCAGTATAGAATTTAGGTTTAGAATTTATTTGGAGAATATTCACGAATATGACAAGTCATGAATAATAGTTTTGTTTTCAGAATATGACTCAAACTAGTTAATGAAAAAAGTAGAGTCGGACGTGCGAAATTCTCATCTGCTACTTCAGACTCTTCGATCGTACTGAAACCTTGTAATTACTTGAAGCGTCTATATTGGTACGCTTATTCGGGGGGGCTCAGTCGGTGAGCATGTGATGGAAACACGACCGCTGCCCTGTATGACAGGCAGGACGGTCAGATTCAACAATATACAGCGCCGCATCCAGATCACAATCCATACGTATTTCTTTGACTGGTTGTATATTCCCAGATTCTTCGCCTTTCATCCAAAGCTTACCCTTCGATGTACTCCAAAACCACGCATTTCCAGTCGTATTCGTTTTTATCAACGCTTCTTGATTGACGTAAGCCAGCATGAGCACTTCCCTAGTCTTAAGATCCTGCACTACGACTGGGATTATTCCGTTTCTTTTTTCGAAGTTGACAGACTTCAATGATTTCCTTTCCATGCTCTGATATATCCTGTACTGCATTTGAATAACTGCTAATAAATAACTAACTTACCATTTTTTTTAACAAGGTTCATGAAGTCCAATGTAAAATATCCGCCAGAGGTAATTTCATAACTAGAATTAGAATGGGGCGTAATTCGTCTTCAAAAAATATGTTACAGGGGAATCGGGGATATTTGTACAGCTGTGGGCATTGATACCTAAACTAGATCAGTAACCGTTCTATGATTTCTTGTCGGTTCAATGGGGTTATTATCGGATAAAAATAGACAACATAATATTTATTATTTTATGAAAAATATTTCATTAAATCGAAATTATGTGTATTATCTTGCTGATCGAATATTTCTGGATCAAACGAATTCACATATAGTTTAAATAAGATGTATCTGCGAATAATTGCAGACAAAGTATGCCAATTGATCCAGACTTTCCAAAGAATTCGCAAGTGATAGGTAAACATATTCTCGGAGATGGCGAGCAATACCACTATGTGTGGGGACCAGGAAGGACTGCTGAAGCTGCAGAAAACGAAGAAGTCAAGTCAGCATATACAGCACACGGAGAAGAGCTAGTGCCTATAGGTGTACACGGGACGATGGTAGCAGTAGACTGGGATTCATGCGTGGCCGATGGGGCATGCATAGAGGCTTGTCCAGTTCAGGTTTTCCAGTGGTACAGAACCGAAAATGATGTACCTCCTACCGAAATGGCTAATGCTACTAGTAATGGAACGGGTAGCAGTGTGAAGGAAGAACGAAAAGACTATACCGACAAAGCTGACCCAATTAGGGAACATGACTGCATTTGGTGCATGGCATGTGTCTCTGTATGTCCTCCTCAAGCAGTAAAAGTAGATCAGTCCAATTTAGAATTCCATGAGAAGGCATCAGGAACGTTTAATGAATCCCTTTCTAAAGGTAGTGCACCTCCGCCTCATGCGCACTAAACCTTAATTTTTTAAGAATTTATCTTTAATTTATCAGCTAGATTGGATTTTACCCGACGATTTTGCTTCATGGCATCGGTTCCGGACATGATTTGCTAGAAAGCGATAATTTGAGTAGCGCAATAAATAGAAGGGGATGTAGCAATACCATGGCGGTATATTTCCGAGGAGTTGTACTAAACCAGAGCACAGTGGAAAGTAGAGAACATTTCAAGTGACTATCATGATTTTAGCCAATGATTCCTACATGGGTATTTTTATGCCCCGCGATATTCAGAATAGGATACTCCAATTTATGGATGGAAAATTGATGTTCCCATTTATCCGTGATGATGAAATCGTAGGGGTTTTTTTTCTCTTTGGCAAGGACGGTAAGATATCAAGTGAGATCGACATTCTGAATGCAAAGGATCTAGCCCACAATGGAATGAATCAGATAACAAAAGAGGTCAACTTGTGCAATTCGATGTCAAATCGAACAACCTTTGATTTTGTCAGAGAAAATTATACTCGACGGGCTTTGCAGATTTCAACTGAGTTGAGGAATTCGTCAAAGAATGACAGCATTAAGATACGAGACAGAATTTCTGGGGACCCAACCATATTGATAAATTGCTTTGCGCAACATGTTGCTTACTATCGACAGGACTACTTTTTTGAACTACTAAATCCTTTGCGACCGGCTCAAATTCCTGAGCACCTCAGGGAAAAAATGGAGTTAAGGATGCTACTATTGGGATTTAATTCAAAGAACGTACAAAACCTACCCTACGTTAATACCCTGGCCCCTTTTTTTGACTGGCTATCGACGATAGCTTGAGTCGCAAGTTCAATCTAGTGTATAGGAGATAAGAATATCCATACGAGAAATCATCAATGATCGTAATCCATTAGTTTCTCTTTCTGGTTTACCAAAACAATCTATTTTTCAGATGTGCATATTTTGGTATATTATTTAACACCTGATCGTTACTAAATATCAAGATTTTTTTTTTTGATAACTACAAAATCAAATGAAATGCCAAGGTGATGAATGGAAAGATCTCCTTGCCGTAGCTAAACGTTCAAACATTGGAAGAGGCGGGATCCTCTTGCAAATTTTACTCTGTTCCAACAGGGACTTACTCCGAAGTAGGTTTTCTACCCGTTTACGCCAGTACCGCTAGATTCGTTCTTTCATTATGCGCAACAATCATTGACCATTTGCATTTCGTTCAAATCAAGTTGGTCTAATCTTTCTATCTGCGACTATCTTAGTCAGCAGGATATGCAGGTCTCATGCACGCTACCACCGTATATCTTCTTGGGATTTGAGGATAGCCTTCATATCTACCTATAGGGCTGATTCATGTTTTCTAAAGCTGGTGGTTCTACAGGAGGAATCTCACATGCTGATGAACGACACAGCATTTTAGTTGAAGGGCATTATCGCGGATGGAAAATTATGGACTATCCCATTAATTTGATCACAACGAACATTAAGTACGTTTGAGTTAGGATCTTCGTCAATGATCGTTCAAACTAAGTCAGATTACGAGATGTTATTGTCCCGGTTGCGAGATAAATTAGGGAACACTACAAAAAAACAGGCATCGAGACTAGAACTTCCTACTCCCCAAATAATCTGGGTCGGCCAGCGTACGATTTTTAGGAATTTCATGGACTTTCCTAAAGCGTTAAACAGGGATCCAGAAAAGTTATTGTTATATTTAAACAAAGAGCTTGCTTCGGCAGGATATATTGCAGGGGAGAGAGTCATATTTTTAGGAAGAAAGGAACCTTCATCCTTTGGAGCATTAATTGATCGATATGTAAAGGATTACCTAATCTGTCCCGTTTGTGGAAGCCCAGATACTAGAACTGAAAAGAATAAGAAATTGGGTTTTCTATTATGCGAAGCATGCGGTGCGAAATCGTCCATCAAAGGCAATTATGCTTGAATCGATAATTGGATATCGCTCCCCAGTGGGCAGTCAAATGGCGATGTGGGTACGTGATATAATTAATCGCTCATGGTTTAGGTTTGGCTAGTTTTCACCTTAACTTATCATCAGCATCTTATCAGCACTTTGCTTTTCCGATTGGGCAGTCAAAGTGAGCACCTAAAAGTTGACTTTCTTGAAATATCAAGTCCGCTGCGTGCCATTTGCATAATTATTTTTCGCCTAGTGCTAGTAGAAATTTAACAATGGGCTCTAAGTACCGTATCGCTCTGTATCTCGCGATGACAGCTATCATGTCTCTCAACCCTGATGCAACCTTAGGCACCCAATCACTAGAATCTACGAGTGGATTCTCTACAGGACAGAGTTGGGGCGCCTTAAGAAAGGCTTGGAAGGGGTACAGAATTGCAAAGGTTCAGGCAGACAATGCTAGAATGACGGAATATGCCACCAAGATACGAAAGATTCAAGGTGAGCTAGGGATTACAAGATCCACGTTTCCTAATCTAGGCATAGCCTAATCTACTTTTTTATGATCCGGCTACTACTCATTCGACCAGATAATCAATAAACAAGAATATACAGTCGAACGGCCACATTTATTCATGCTAATCGATATGTAATTATCTAGCTTTTTCTGTAGGTATTCTTCAAGGTAAAATTGAGCGTAGAAAATTGCGAAAAGGACAATACATCCAATAATGAAGGCGATGAAGAAGTAGAAGTTGTGCAACAACAACCATCTCCACAAGAAGATAAGGAGCAAGAGTATATTGTTCACCTAGAGAATGAACTATCGCAGGCCGAGGCAGAACGTCAGAGGGCTAAGAAAGAGGCCGATAATAACTTGAATAAATTGAGATATTTGATGGCAGATTTTGACAATTATAGAAAACGAATGGAAAGACAAATAGAATCTAAGATAAACCAAGGAAAAGCAGAACTTATTTTAAAGTTTGTTTCTATTCATGACGATTTATCTAGGGCTATAGAGACTGCGAAACAAGGCAAATCAGATCAGGTTGTAATACAGGGTCTAGAAGGTATTTTGAGGAACGTCGAGACATTGTTTGATGCGGAAGGTGTTAAGGAAATTGAAACTACTGGTACTCCCTTTGATCCCAATATTCACGATGCTATTTCATTCAAATACGATGACACTGTTCCGGAAAATACTGTGATCGCGGAAATTAGAAAGGGATACATGATGTCTGACAAAGTATTGAGGCCTAGTTTGGTAGAAATCTCTAAAAGGATAGTTAAAAATAGCGCTATTGACAGTAACAGAACAAAAGGAGACTAAGAAAAAATGGGAAAGATTATAGGAATTGATCTTGGAACTAGTAATTCTGCCGCGTCGGCTATGATTGGAGGTAAACCTTCTATAATACCAGCGGCTGAAGGAACTTCTATTGCAGGTAAGGCGTTTCCATCTGTTGTCGCCTTTACGAAGGATGGGCAATTGTTAGTGGGAGAACCTGCACGCAGACAAATGATTTCCAATCCAGAAGGCACTGTACTAGCAGCAAAAAGGAAAATGGGAACTGACTTTCGCTTTAGCATACCTGGAAAAGAGTATTCCCCACAACAGATTTCCGCATTTATTCTGCAAAAAATAAAGAGGGATTCCGAGGCGTTTTTGGGCGAGAGTGTAGACAAAGCAGTGATCACCGTTCCAGCCTACTTTAACGATAACCAGAGGCAAGCGACCAAAGACGCCGGCGAGATTGCGGGACTCCAAGTAGTCAGGATAATAAATGAACCGACAGCAGCTTCTCTGGCATTTGGGCTTGATAAGATTCAAAAAGACTTGAAGATCGTTGTATTTGATTTAGGAGGTGGAACCCTGGATGTTACTATTATGGAAATGGGAGGCGGAGTTTTTCAAGTGAAAAGTACTGCAGGTGATACACAGTTAGGTGGGACTGATATGGACAATAAATTGGTAGATTATATTTTACAGGAATTTAAGAACCAGTCTGGTTTAGACGTCCGTAATGACCGAGCAGCTATGATGCGAGTAAGGGAAGCAGCTGAAAAAGCGAAGATAGAGCTATCAAACATGGTTAATACTGAAATTAACTTGCCATTCCTCGCATATGATTCTGCTACCGGTCCAAAAAATCTAGTACTTCAAATCACTAGAGCAAAAATGGAAGAATTGCTAAGACCTATCATAGAAAGATGTAGGGGTCCAACTATGCAAGCAATACAAGATGCAAAGTTGAGTCCTAATGATATTGACAAAATTATACTGATTGGTGGTCCAACTAGAATGCCTATGGTTCGTCAATTTGTTGCAACTGTCATGGGAAAAGAACCTGAGAGGGGTGTGGATCCTATGGAAGCAGTTGCTATGGGGGCTGCCATCCAGGGAGCTGTTATTTCAGGCGACGTATCCACGGATATATTATTAGTTGATGTAACGCCCCTGACACTTGGAGTAGAAGTTTTGGGTGGCTTAAAGGAGGCCATAATTGAGCGCAATACAACGATTCCTACAAAAAAGAGTAAAATATTTACCACTGCAGCAGATTATCAAACTGCCGTCACAATACACGTAGTACAAGGAGAACGAGCGATGGCTGCAGATTGTGTTTCCCTTGGAATGTTCAATCTTTCTGGTATTCCACCTGCTCCAAGAGGAGTACCGCAGATTGAAGTCACATTTGATATAGATGCGAATGGAATTTTGAATGTTTCAGCCAAGGATCTCGCAACTTCCAAAGAAGCAAAGATAACTATCACTGCAAATACTAAACTTGGCAAGGATGACATCGAAAGAATGAAAAAGGACGCCGAGCAGTTTGCTGAAGCCGACAAGAAGAAACGGGAAGAGGCTGAACTTAAGAACGAGGCTGATAATCTTGTTTATTCCGCCGAGAAACTGGTCAATCAGGATCTAAAAGACAAAATAAAGCCAGAACAGGTAGAAAGAGTTCAAAAAGCTTCGCAAGAATTGAAGGATGCCTTAGCATCAAATAACAGTGAGATCACCAAAGCAAAAATGCAGGAATTAAAGAACATATTGGGCGAAATAAGTACTGAAGTCTATAGAGCTACAAGTGCAGCAGCAGCAGCTGCGGCAGCTCCTGGTACCGGAGGCCAGTCTGGTCAGACAGTAGATGAAGGTGCATCTGGTGCGAATCAAACTTCGGAAACTTATACCGGTGGTGGAAGTAGTACGTCTACAGATACTCAGCAGCCACCGCCTCCCCCTCCATAGATATTGTTCATTGGATGCTACAGATAGGGTTACTCATGCTGATTTGAGGAGGCGACAAACAAATGGCTAGCAAACGAGACTATTACGAAGTACTTGGTGTACCCAAGAACGCAGAGAAAGGAGATATCAAGAGCGCCTATAGAAAGTTAGCATTGCAATACCATCCTGACAGAAATAAATCTGCTGGCGCAGAGGAGCGTTTTAAGGAAATCTCAGAAGCATATGCAGTTCTATCTGATGACGACAAACGGAAACGATATGATACGTATGGTCACGTTGGTACTGAAGAGGTATTCAGAGGTTCAGAGGCCAACTTTGAAGAGATCTTTAAAGATATGGGCTTTGGGGGATTCAGAGACATTTTTGAACAATTTTTTGGATCTAGGGGCGGCTTTGGTAGAGGTTCGTCGGATCCGTTCGGATTCGGATTCAATTTTGGCGGTGGAAGACAGAAAGGCCGCGATATTCTGTATGACATCGATCTATCATTAGAAGATGTTTTGAAGGGCAAGAAAGATGAAATAGAACTGCCTAAAATGGATAGATGTACCAACTGCAACGGAACCGGTGCCGCACCTGGCACAAAGCCGCGAAAATGTACAGTATGTAATGGTCAGGGACAGACCAGGAGAGTGTACAGTCAGAATCGATTTTCCACGTTTGTATCTTTGGAGCCTTGCCGCACGTGTCACGGAGAGGGTGAAATAATTGAAAGACCATGTGGGACATGTAACGGATCGGGTAATATCAGAACTACAAAAAAACT
>JARBAV010000175.1 GCA_029237515.1 Nitrososphaerales archaeon | reverse complement strand
TGACATTAAGGGAAAAGTTTGCAAATTCTGGTCGTATTGGATTAAATAAAATCCCATATACTGGAATTTCTATTCTGTACTGGCCCTCTTGATTGAATTTGTAATTTAGCATTGGTACCGTCATTGTTCCTTCGGTAGCATGCAAAGGAACCTCCGGCTGACCTGTTGAATTGGTTGCTTGGAATACTCGACTATTGTTGTCATAAATTCTTAGATTAAAATCGACATGATCTTGTAACGCATTAGTACCCGGCTTTAGAAACGATATCTTAAATTTGGTCAAACTCTCGTTCACCTTAACAGGGTAAGGGGTGGGCTCCAAGAATACATCAAGACTTGATCTACTTGTTACATTTTGTAACAATAACGTGTTGGCGTCCGGCTTCTGTGCATACAACAAACATGGTGTACAGAAAGAATAAACTAGTAGTAGTGATGTAACTCTTAAAAAGAATGCATTCTTAATTCGCATCATTTCAGAGGGACTATTATTTGCATGAATATTTATGATTTATCATTCTACTCTAGAGAGAGGCGTTTGTAATTGGGTTGCAAAGAAAAAGCAACACATTGATGCTGTACCTACTTGCCATACTAAAAGCAAGAGACGGACAGACATTTGAATTCTCCAAGTTTACCATTATTATGATCCTATTTCGATCCAACCCGTAATTGCGTTCGAATTTCATTACTTTGCGATTTAGCTATCTAAACCCGCAGAGTTGCAGCGGGGGGGGATAGGTTTGCTTATCCTCTGAAAGTAATGCGTCAGCCGAAATCACCCAAAGCTCACAGGAATATCTTGGATCCGGTGCTTTAACTTTTTAAGATTTTCTCAACTAGTCAGATGTTGTCGCAGACGACACCTTCAGGTCTTTTGCAAATCTCATAACGTACGGAGTTATGAACGTAGTTATTATGGTTACTATACCTATTATTGGAAATATGCTAGTCGAGATAGCTCCAATCTGTTGACCAGTCTTAGCAACAACCAAAGACATTTCAGCTCGTGCTGATGATAGACCTAGTCCAGTTCTTAGGGCAACATTCGTATCATATCCAGCCTTGAGTAACACGACACTTATTATCAACAATTTTGAGGCAAACGTAGTTACGATTAGAATCAAAGCTGGTAGAATTAGGAATGGGATCTGTGATATATCCATAAGCGCCCCTATTGAAATAAAGAACAATGCCGCAAATACATCCCTTAATGGAACTGTTACTACTCTTGCTATTGCTGCACTCTTGGATTCAGCAACCAATACCCCTGCGAGAAATGCTCCTGTTGCTACCGACAATTCAAGAGATGACGCCAAGAAGGACAATCCGAAAGCTAAGCCAAGTATAGAGATAAGGAGCAAGGCGTAATCATTTGTCTTTCCCACTTTGTCGATTATGTTTGGAATGAACCTTGAACCTACTGTGAGAGTGATTCCAATAAATGCAGTTACAATTGCAACTGAGATTGCTATCTGAAGTATGGATGCAGTTTGATTACTATCATCTATTCCCTCGATAGCTATAGACTGAAATATTCCAAGTGCCGTAATGGCGATAATATCTTCAACAATCAAGATTCCTAGCATAAGGGTCGCTGACTTGTCTCTAATCATATTAAGTTCTTCAAGGATTCTCACTATAACTATCGTACTTGAAATAGACATACCTAACGCAAGGAATAGTGAATCCCTAAAAGAGAACTGTAAGGCCTGAGCCACGTAATACGAAATAATCATTGTACCAATTGTCTCACATAGTGCTACTATGATGGATATTCTACCCACAGACCTCAATTTAGAAATAGGAAAGTCAGTACCAATTACGAATAGAAACATAATGATTCCTAACTCAGAAAAAGCGTTTAGAGTATCGATGCTTTGAATTAGACTAAATGGCGGGGTATGTGGACCTATTATCATGCCGGCTATAATGTATCCTATAATCATAGGTTGTTTTAGTTTATGAGTAACTGCAAGCATTACAGCGGCGACTATCATGATTACGGCAAAATCTTGAACAAGAAACATAGAAGACAGTGAATCACCAGGAACGTTAGATTGCATTATGATATCCTGGAAGATCAATTCGATAGTTATTTTTGTGATCAGTACATTATTAACAATTTGGTAGATCTGACAATACAACTAGCATACTAACGTGTCCAACTAACCACTAATCTCTTGCACATTCATAATTCTATTCGGGTATATTTTGGAAATTCTAATTCAGGTTTTGAGCTGGGGCAAAGCTGCTCAGATAAAAGAATTCATAGCATATCGGTAGATTAACAATGTGTAAAGATATACCTCTTATGTCACTTTGTATAACTATTAAATATCCTGTTACTATGTTCTAAATCCTACAATTTCCACAGATATTGACTCTACACATAGGCCATTTGTCGAAATCTACAATTAAACAAGAATGAATGCAATGGTTTATTTTCACCCTAATCCATCTAGGTATTAACGAACACAGAATCAGATTTCATAAAGAAGAAGCTGAACCTTGTAGAATTGCCTGGCGAAGGTGGATTTTATAGGGAAAATTACAGATCGAACTTTTTCACCACTCACACATCTTCTCGAAAAAATAAAATTAAAGTGACACAAGACAGGATGCGTTCTACTGTAACATTAATCTACTACTTGCTAGACGGAGGGCACTTTTCCGCATTTCATAGGCTTAAATCGGACGAAATTTGGCACTTTTATAAGGGAAGCTCAGTTACGATCAATGTCATTGACAACGATGGTCATTTGACAGATATCAGGCTTGGAAATAATATTGATCTTGGTGAGCAATGTCACGTCGTCATTAAAGCGGGTTTGTGGTTCGGAGGTAGAGTTGACGATAACAGATCGTTCGCTCTTATTGGATGTACGGTTACTCCAGGCTTTGACTACAAAGATTTTGAGCTAGGAACAAGAAGAAAGCTGGTGCGGATGTTTCCAGAGCATAAAGCAATAATATTGAGTTTGACTCACGTATAATTCTTCGAGGAATTATGCTTCTGGCGGCTGTTTAGCACTCTGGCGCACAAAATCAATTTACATTATTCCGAATACGCTTAACCACAACAATTTAAGATCGACATTCCAACTATTAGGAATATGATGAGGAAAATATGGTTAGGCTGGTCCAGACCGATAGACTAAGGGAACTTATTGTCCTAGAAATACACAAGAGCGAAATCGAAGACATTCTGAGTTCAATCGATGCGATGACTGAACGGCAACAAAGATTCCTCTTAGAGAATCTTCCTGCGACTGAGGAGGATAGAAGAAGGGTCGATAGATTTAAGCACCTAAGAGAAGATTTTCGGAAATTATTGTGAAAACAATAACTATGTTCGACAATGACGCACTTCGTTCATCGGCGTTTCGCTTGAAAAAGAGTATCATGAGGGTACGAAAAGGGATCAACGAGCGCAATTCCCGAGGTATCTTGGACTTGTGCTCCACACCACCAATAGTTTAGTACCCAATGTGGAAACAAATACCAGTGTGACCTAAGGTTAGACACTTTTTTCACATGCCAAGTGTTAGCTAGTCTGATTTATTCTAAATTTATGGGATCGCGGCCGAGTACTGTTTTTCAGAGGTCCAACTGTAGTATTTTCTCAGTTTGTGAGTTTGGGTTGACGACTTGTTCACATTTTGGGTGTTGTCAATAGTATGTATTTACAGTAATTGATTAATGGTGGTGCATTGGCAACTAGTTATTATTGTATTGTACGTTTCATACGTAATTTTTCCTTGCCCTTTCTATTGTTAGGTGATGTTCTCAGAGGGCACTTACAGCATGGACAAGCATATCCATCATGAAATAAATATACTTCGCATCTACGGCAATATTTTATCCCAAGACTATAGCTTCCGATACTCGAACCCATTCTTGTACATATGTTGCGACAAGGCAAAATGAAACATAATAAAGAACAATTTGAATATCCTAAAAGTATTGTAATACCTAGCTGTGAGGGGGAGTATCTTCCTCCTATTACCGTTGATCATTCATTAAGATTTGTGCATGAACTAATGTCGTAATTAAGATGGGGTTTGCTTAAATAATAGCGTGGGAAATCTTAGATGTACACCATCATTTTATTTGAAGTGAAGTTAATTACAAATTAACATCTCAAATTAGCTAATACTGCTGGAAACAAGATCATGTTATGGTTGTAAGCCTCATCCCTTATCGTCGTGAGGGATACTTTTCAACTTGGTCTTGTGCTTCTGCCATATGATGAAAACAAGGATAATTGAGACTATAATAACGATTGAAGGTATTAGCACATAACCCATCGTATCGGAGGAACCCCATAAGCCAAAAAAAGTGGACTTCACTTCAATTGGGAAAGTAAAAGAGACTTGACGGCCGGTAAAATAGATATCATAGATGTCGATAACCAAACTGTAAATGCCCGGTTTTTCGAATTTGTACTGATAAGTATAATGCCCGTATGGAACAGCTATTGGTCGGTTCAAGCCCGACAACACACTTCCATCACCTTTAATTGTTATATCCACCGGAATTCCACTTATGTCATCGCCGTTGATGGCGGCTATGGCGATAAGAATCTTAACAGGTGTACCCACTTCTGGCTGAGGGGGATTGGTTTTCACACTAACGTCATAATCTCCTATCCTTTGTTGCAAACCTCCCATCGGCATATCTGCATTGGAATGAGATGGTGACAATAAAAGAATCAATAATCCAAATACAAATCCTAACGTACAAGTCCTCGTAAGCTTCCCATAGTTGGAATAAATAAGGAAATTACTATGGACAGAATTGAGCCAAGCCAGCACTGGTAAAGAAATGCAAATGGTCAAAAAATTCTCAACAACAGAATTACAATTCCTCAAAGGACTTGCAGTAATTTCACCCTACACCGTATATTTTTCTTGTCCTTCAGTCACCCTTCTCAGTAAAAAAACACTCGACAAAAGAATATGCCTACAGAAATCTGTCTCTACAACAACATCCACTCTATTGAATTCAGTGCTAAGGTCGCTAGATGGCAATGCGGTGTCCCTACCGGTTATTTTAGTTCATCTAGGTGAGCAATTTTCTAGTCGATGCCAAAAAGGGTAGGACTAATCCATAGACCATCAAAATCAGCTTACCGCTGAATGAAGCTCAAATACAGAAATTTTCTGACAAGTTTGGTAGTTGTGCATTGATTTACTTTAAGCTCGAGTTTGGTTCAAATCTGGACCCTTAATGTATTCAGCAAGCCCCATCAAAAAGTATTCATGCAAATAGGGACTATGAAAATACACTTCATATCATCTATATCAAATTAGGCTAACCCAATTAAACTAAATCATTGCTCCAAAAGAATCATGGTCGTGATATTTTCTGGAAGATTGATGGCACTATTCTTCGCTTGTGCCTTGACTGTTCAAGCTGGAATCATGATGATACCTTTGACAAATCCAAATGAAGTCAGAGCTGAAGACAAGAGTACCAGTATTTCATGTGACGGTATTGGAACCTGTGAGAAAACCGAATGTGTTGATGGGGTCTGTGATACCAGTCAGACAAATTCTTCAAGTATTGTAGATAGCCCATCGTCTCCGCTGTCTAAGGAAAACAACGAAGAATCTCAGAGTGCGAATAACACAACCAGCTCATCATTGACACCTTTAGAACAACGGCTGAGTCTACGAGAAGAGTTGAAGAGATAAAGAATTTACATCCCTATTATCCATGCAGATTACAATACCACAAAGTAAATCAAAAGGGTAGCTAACAAAAAGCACTATTTATTTCGTAACTCTCATTCATCCAATTTCTGACTATAGGACCAATCTAACTATCATTTCGTGTGAGAATTGCGATGGAACAAAAAGACGTACCCGTTATTCAAATACAAGAGATGTTAAGAGCTTAATTAATCAACAACAGATGGCTAGTCAATTAGTTCAGATGACTACTACAACTAATTGTCCTCTAAAACGTACTTAACAAGGGAATCAAGATTAGCAGTGGCAAGACAGCACACCCTGTCAGCTCCTCCATAGTAGAGGAAGAGAGTTCCATCTATGACACAAGCGCCAGACGGGAATACTACGTTATTAACATCACCAGTTGTCTCATATACCTTATCTGGTTCTAGGATGGGATGTTTACATCGTCCTAGTATTCTATTGGGTTCATTCAGATCGAGGACGGCTGCTCCCGCCCTGTAGACCTTAGAGTTACTTACGGCATGATATATTACTAACCAACCTCGTTTAGTTCTAATAGGAGGTGGACCAGCTCCGACTTTTGAAGCTTCCCAATCTTGTTCAGGTCGTAAAAGAATTGAATATCTCTGGAAATCTGTTAGGTTAAAGCTCTCTGCTAGCCATATACTTGGTTTGTCCACACC
This sequence comes from Nitrososphaerales archaeon, assembly GCA_029237515.1. GTDB lineage: Archaea > Thermoproteota > Nitrososphaeria > Nitrososphaerales > Nitrososphaeraceae > TH5896. The sequence goes on along the minus strand of JARBAV010000175.1, from coordinate 621 downwards.
ATATGACACCCCTATCCAAGAACTGGGTCTATGCAAGGAAAAATAGCACTTCCCATCTGATCCGTTTGATGATTTTAAATCCCCCGATGTCGGGGCCATCTTTGTTGAAAAATAAACGACATCCTTATCGTCATGCAATCTTGGTGTTATGAGTCCCAGTCGCTTAAATTCATGGTAGTCTTCCGTTGTTGCCAGTGCTGTAGAAACAGTTGGGCAATTCCTAACGTAGTTTGAAGGAACAACGTAAGTAAAGTACGTTCTAGATTCCAGCTGGAACAAACGAGGATCTTCGATGCCATATCTTTCATATTCCTCGACCGGTTCGGTAGCCATATCACTATTTCTCGTAAATGTATACCCATCATTGCTGGAGGCGTATCCTATCCTTGAAACATAGTCTTTGTATTCTCCAACTGCTCGATAGAGCAAATGGACCTTTTTACCGTCGTATAATGATGCACAGTTAAATACAGATTTTGATTCCCACCAATTCTCTTCATTCGCAGTTAGAATAGGATTGTTATCATATCTTTCAAGGATTGCGTCTGCTGATCCCACCGTATGCTCGTTCTTAAGGTCTACGCCAGTAATTTATATTGTTATACCACTAAAGATTGATTA
>JARBAV010000174.1 GCA_029237515.1 Nitrososphaerales archaeon | reverse complement strand
TTAGATAGATCTCTTACCTTTAAAGAGTTTAGTGAGTCTACAATGCCCGCATTCTTTAAAAAGAAGCTTATTGAGTACTGGAAGACGCCTTTAGATAAAATAGCATGGGATTTTCTAGACGATTATGCAGACAAATCAATTGCAAATTTTGCAGAAAACGAATCAAAGGCAAGGAATATTAAGATATCCTATTATGTTATGGTCTCTACTCTGGGACTCATTTCTATAGCATTGATGCTGCTGTTTTGGTCCTTTAACACAATCCAACCAAGTTGAAGGACTAATTTCTAGATTGATTGAAATACTCCCACTATAGAACCATTGGCGCTATAATATGCTTCTCCTGATTCTATGATGTCCATCTTTCCTTATTAGACTGTCCAGGCTTTTAATCGGTCTAATGACTGATGGACAGAACTATTAGAAAACTAGAAGACATATCTGACTTAAATTGTAATCAAATGTTGTCAAGTACTAAAAAGTAATGTAATCAAAGAGGAAGTATGAGAAGTAAGGTCCTTCATAATCTTGATACTGGTTGCGGTATCAACATCACAATTATCTACTATAGTACTATCTAATGGAAATAGTGCAGTTTATGCGTATTTTAATGGCCAGGCTCAATCACTTGATAATGACTGCGACATAGGATAAGGTGGCACTGCTAACTGTGGAATAAACGGCCTTCAAACACAAGCTGATGGCGCTGCATTAATCTCGATTTTCGTCCCTAATCTCTTATGGCAATTTAGTGTCTTAAAGTGTTTAATGGCAAATGATCTGCTTAGCATGGTGGAAAACATTTAAGGTAATAAACTTCTAATTTGAGTAAATACTGTCGTAATCGTAGAAATTACAGGAAGCAGCTGTTGCATACCCTCCAGCATTTTACTAAGAGTCGATCTTTCTGGTTTAGGCTTCACAAGCTCACCTGTAAATTTATCTAGAATGGCGCTCGCCGCTGGATCGTCTACTTCTTCGATTACTTTCTTCAATATATTCAAATTTTTGAAGAGTTCTTCACCATATTTCTCCTTAATTTTAATGATAGTGTTTTCGACATTTGAGTCATTAATTATGCTCGAACCAGTGATGTTGCTAAACGATTGATTACGTGTGCTCATGTCAAATTCCATACTGGTCAAGCCTATATTATACACTTGTTTCGGAACGGGCTTAGTACCATTTGATGTATTTAACTTGGCCGATTCTACATTCTTTTTACCTTTATGACTAATTGAAATTTTCCAAAGAGTTGGGTATTCGGTGTCAATAAATGCAAAATAAGCTGGGTCTACCTCAACTAGTTTTTCTTTGTGCAAATAACTCAATATATCCTTTACCTCTCCAACATCGAATCCTAGTTCTACACCTAAGCCAATTGCATCTACCCATCGACGTCCATTTGTGGTCAAATGATAAAGTCTTTCTAAGAAAAAAGATCTCCGGCCAATTCTTTCTGCAATTTCTACGTTTCCTTTAGGTAATACTCTAAAGGCTGTGTTCTCATCAACGCATACTGCGGCAGCATCAGAGGGAATCATATTCATAACTTGAAAGTTGAATCTATATGATTTCTCTGAATGGTCTTCAAGCCTAAGAGTAATATAATCGCCCTTTGTCAATGGAGAGTACATAAGTCTCAGGCGAAAGAGACTAGATGAATTCAATTGGGAGACGAACTCGGAGGTGTGAGTTCTATAAGAAGAAAGAATGATCTCCTTCGCAGGTTGAACTTCAATCTTGCTTACGGCAACCGTTGCCCCGAGGGGAGGTGCTCCTGCACTTTCAGAGCTTATTTGCGTCAACCCGATGCTGTCTCTACTCATTGGGGACAAATGCTCTGGTGGCCAGAGATAACAGGTTGCCACTGTGGTTCGACTGCCAGATATCTTGACGTAGCCTCCGACAACTACGCCTATCAGTTTCATCTGGTCGGAATTAAGATAGCAAGTGCGGTCATTTTCGTCCAGGTCGTAGATACTGTCCGTTTTGAGATAAAGCGTCTCATTAATTGTCACCGTCACAAGTTTACTATGTAATTCTCATTGTCATATTAATTATTTGTCCCCCCTGGCTGTGGAAGTACTGAAAAATGTATGCCCACACGAATATGAGTAGATTATCTTTCTAATCCCGCAAAGATTCAGTCGAATTTTACCAGATCCCGACGGACTATATTTTATTCTTCTCATATAGTAACATTGTAGGACTAATTTAGGATTGGTTCGTGAACACGAGACGCAAAAATACCTCACATACTGTCTTTTGGCATAACACGGGACAGGAGTTCAAAAGCATGTGGTGAGTTT
>JARBAV010000173.1 GCA_029237515.1 Nitrososphaerales archaeon | reverse complement strand
AATATGTATACTTGATAAAGTTACCAATCTCAGGACCTAACCATCATCATGAAAATTCTAAATTATTAAGAAGAGCCTGTTGCTATCTTACAAAAAGTTTTTGATTTTCTCGGTAGGTAGTCATCAGGTAACTGGGATTGATAATTTTAACGGTTTCAATTCTCAGCTGTCCGGATCTAATTGTACTATTAATTGACAAATAAAACATGCAATACACTATTTATTACCGCACATGTCATCAACCAATTTTATTATATCTGTTCTTATCTAAGGAATTTCTCAAATCCATTGTCTGTGTTGTTCCTAAATTTATGTTCTCAAGCTCAAAGAATATGATTCGGTTATTTCGCGACAAGAAATCTTAGTTAATGCTTAAGTATTAGTTCAAGAATAATTAAAGTATGCAAACATTTGACCCACAGAACTTTAGCGCGTTACAATTATGAACATAGATTCACATCTTACGTTACTGGATTCCATACTAGAGAATTTATTGGCGAATCTCGATAATTAAATCAAAACCGATAAAGCAATAAATCTTAGGTTATAATCTCTAGTTTCCCTTGTTTTAATTAGTTGATAGTAGGATTTGTACCTATTTTATTTTTAGATGATGCATTAGTCCTCCATAAATATATTGCATGAATATAGTCTAGGGAATTACAGTGAAGAATAGGGCTAGAAATGATATTATTGCGATGATCCTGGAAGCTGCTCAAGGCAGAGGGACGAGTAAAACGAAGATCATGTTTAAGGCGTATTTGTCAACCAATCAATTGAGGGAATATCTTACGGAGTTGTTAGATAACGGGCTTGTGAAATATGATGAAGATCGAAAAACGTATCAGATTACTCATAAAGGCGAAAGGTATCTGGAGCTTTATAGTGGTATGGAAAGAATGATCCCAATGGACAACATGAAGGTAGAAGATTAACCAATCACGGTACCACTTTACAACCAAGGCGGAGCAAGGGAAGCCCAGGAATCATATGTGGTAACGATTCTTATATTGATATCACTACGGTCATGAAAATAGTTAAGGAATTAATTTTATGTAAAATGAGATCCATAAGGTGAAGTACTACCCTGAGCATATGAAAAACGGATCATCCTTTTTTCTGTTTATGATCTTTATATTCAGATTATAGTCGAATAGGTATTCAGACTGTAAACTGATACGGATTGTAACGGTCCTCAGGAGTGTAGGACGAATTCCTAGAATACGCATTTCTAAGTGAGCCATGATATTTCTTTCGAAAGTAATTTGTGAGTCATTATTTAGATGAAGTTGAAGCAATAATGAGTGCATTGTTATTACTATTTTTCGTAGATAAATTAGCTCAGTATTATTACCAAAACAAGATATCTTTTATTGAAAGTAAAAGTCTGCAATTTTTTATTTTACCCAACTTTAATCCCAAATCTGAAGAAATTTTCCCTCAAATGATACGTTTTTATTAGATGTTCGCTGGGGTTATATTGGTAGGTCTTTGAAATAGGCAAAAGGAAAGTACTGAGCGAATCACATTTGAAGGAATTGGTCCTCCCACAGGATGGACAATTGCTGGGCAGGGTTATTAAGCTTGTAGGGGGAGATAATGTGGTTGTCAAGTGCACAGATGGACAGGTGAGGGTATGCCGTATTAGTGGAAAAATTAAGCGAAGGATGTGGATTAGAGATAATGATGTTGTTTTGGTAGCTCCATGGGATTTTCAATCATCCAAAGCAGACGTAGTATGGAGGTATATTAGAGCACACGCGGAGAAACTACAGCAGGACGGTTATCTCAATAACGTTTGAGAATAGAACAGAATAATCTGTTTAAAATAACACTTAAATCATTATGGTGTATTTTTGATATATTTTCTCAACAAAGGATGCATACACTTTTATTTCAAGCTGTTCAAATCTGTTTGGCGAAAGTCTGTCTCCCAAAATTCTGGAGTTTGATCTGTGCAAGAACCTAAATTGGTTTCACTAGGTTAATACATTCACGTAAAGTGAATAGCCTAGGTACAATTACTTCAGTTTTGAATCTTCATTGTAACGATTTACTATGGATTTCTAAGATTACCGTTGCAAGGACCATTTTATCGAGCTAAGCAGACAAATACTTTTAGTTACTTCAAGAGTATGACATTTCATCATGCTTTTACAATATGAAGATAGCATCAAATATATTCTTGTATGTGGTTTGATCCTTCAATCTTATAACATAATGAGACTGACCCAAGCTAGAAAAGATCAGTATAGGAAATTAGCAAAACAGAAAGGATATCGTAGTAGGGCTGCCTTCAAACTCCTTCAGCTCAACAAGTCTTACAATATAATCAAGAAATCTGATAGAGTGGTTGAATTCGGTTGCGCACCAGGGGGATGGATTCAAGTGGTGAGTCAATTAGTTGGTCAATCTGGTTTTGTTTTGGGACTGGATCTAAAGGATATAAGTCCATTGCCTGGCACAAAATTTATCAAGGGAAGTATAGAAGAACCGCAACTACCTCAAATTCTTCTCCAAACCATCGGTCCTGGTGACAAATTTGATGTTGTGCTCAGTGACATGTCACCTAACGTAAGTGGAATTTGGGAAATTGATCATGAAAGACAAATTTCTCTTACGAAGCATGCCTTGCATGCCTCAAATAAAATCCTCGAACATGGAGGAAATGCTGTTTACAAGATTTTTCAGGGTGCTTCAGCACAATCCTTTGTGGACGAACTTGCAGAACACTTTACCTTAATAAAGCTTAGTAAGCCTCCAGCCAGCAGACAGGAAAGCAGTGAGCTTTACGTAATATGTCTTGGCTTTAAAGAATAACCTGGGCATAGTTCGATTCGAAAAGACACCATCATGATAATATCAGCAGTTGTATTGCATGCCAGAACTGCATCTACCAGAAGTAATACGGTATGATATACAACCATCATCTTTGATTTTCAGGTTCTGCATCGAAACGGGATATGAAGTCCTTGAACCATCGGCATTAGGCAGCAAGGCGCTATAAGGATAAAAGGTAGTTGAATATTCATCGGAGGAATTATCATTAAGCCCAAACAGTAACTGAGAAATCTCTACTTCGTATTTTATTGGATACGGTGAATTCATTATTTTATTCCACCATTCTATCCCTGTAAATTGTCTTGAGCCTCGAAAATTAAAACCGACAACATTCTTCACAGAGAGGTCGTAAATTTCATATTGTTCATTGTCCTTATCCGTTAACACATATCTGATTGTTTGTTTCTGAGAGTCAAGGAATATCTGGCGATTGTAGGTATGCCCAATAATTGGAAGAACATGTGAAAACCTGTACTGATTAACCCCTCTAAAAATTGCTTCAAAATAGTCCTGACCATCGAATTGGCAGATTAGGTTCAATTCCAATGCGATGTCTTGCATGTTAAAAATTTCTAAGAGATAGAGCATCCATGACTTGTCGGGAATGTTATTCACCATCTCATTAACGATTGTAAGTCTGTCTGAGACAGACATCACTCCCAAAGGGAAGAAGGATCTAGTCTTCCTTGGATTACTCTTCTCGCCTTCTGTGACAAGACAATGTGATCCCACCCAATAGTGCATTCCTGATTACTGGTAATTTATGCTATTTAATCTACCTACATTATTGGGCATGTTATGACAATCAATCTACACCAATGCCAACACAATTCGATTTTTATACAAACAGCAAACCGATTGAAAATTGGTCAAGTCATCAATCAAACTACATAATTAAGAATAAGCAATTCTTATTCAACTGATAGGACGTTCAATGCACCATTGACAATGACGGCGCTACTATTAATCTAAACTCGCCAATGTGTGCTCGCGGTCACGTGAAAAGGTTGCTCGATGCACGTCTATTTCTTTAGAAAGGACCCTAATTCTTTCATCCGCCCAGCTATAAATCCCAACAGCGAACCATAGATAATATGAAATACCAATGAACCGCCGATTATAATTGGGTACAATAATTGGAAATGGCCTGAGATATCATAGATATATTGATTTGGTGCCGAGGTAGAAAATGAGTCAAGTCGAGGCTGTATCCCAAATGTGGTAACAGGTACGAATAATATGGCCCATAACGCGACTCCTACTATAAGTCCAGTAATTATCCCATGATGATAGTCGTACGGCGCAATCCACCTCCAATATGTTGATGCTTGTCCGAATATGTTTCCCGCCACAGTACCAGTTAACAAGTGCAAGCCAAATCCTACGTACTGCGCAACTGCCGGATCGTTGAATCCTAACGATATTCCAATCACAGCAAAGAATGTTCCAGGAGGAGTTCCTGAGACTAGATCAACAATGACAAGGAGTCCTGAAATGGCCCATACGGCTATAAATCCCGCAAGTGTACAATATGGAATATAGACTCTCTGATCTACTTGCCAACTAGCTTTCAACCCTTCTCGTTATTCAGATTGCAGCGTCAGAGTATTTAAATAATGTTCGATACCTGGGGAGTGCAACATAATTTTTACCCATGTTTGATACATCCAATATACCATTTGAATCGGTATCGTGTAACTAGGGAAAAAGCACGTATCAATTAAAGAAAAAAAATAGCATCCAATATGGATATTAGGATGACTCCTAAATTTAATGTCTTCAAAGGAGTTAGTGTAATTCAAGCATCACTCTACTGCTGGTCATAGTATCTTCTAGCTGTAGAATTACCAACAGTTGTAACGCAGGGTCTAAAGTGAAGTCTTAAAAAGGCAAATAGTAGACCGGTAGAATAAGGGAGAACTTCTAATGAGAATGCTTTCAATCCTGGGCTAAATGTTTGACTCCCCTGGAACCAGTTTTTCATCATGTCTTGCAATCTACTAACTTGAGTTGAGAAAGACGTAGACTTGACGATGAGACATATTATGCAATTCATTAATGCAAACTGCAATGGCGCGGGGAGTGGGATTCGAACCCACGAGTTCTTGCGAACATGGGATTAGCAATCCCACGCCCTACCAGGCTAGGCGACCCCCGCCTAAACTGGAGATTTATGGGAAGGCAATATATTGATATTGATTATCAGCTGCATTGACAATAAAATAACGATTTCTACAATTGTAGGTCGCGTGTATTCTCACACTATGTTAAAAAGGTTATTAAATGGAGATCCTTGGTTATACTAGCTTTGAATATAAAGGAGTCGAATGAAATCTTTAGACTTGCCATAATAAGGAATTATTTTGAGCCTGAATTGTTAAAAATGGATTATCGAAAGTCATTAATAAAACATCCTTTGAGCAAAGAGAGCGGCTTAAATATTGAAGATGTATTGCACTTGTATTTTGATATAGCTACCGGCAATGATTATCCGGATGGTGATGAATGGTTTACTATTGAATATATTATACCACAGAGCATCAAGCTTCCCGACAACCTCAAGGGGCCTGACTACTTTACAACTCTTTCGATTCCCGAAGGTCAGCATCTTTGGAGGCATCGCGAGCTTGTTCGATTCAAGTATGGAAAATCAAAAAAGTTAGCGGAATCGCTATACTTTATCGATCGAAAATATCGCGATCTTCTCAAATCCTTACATGAATCATCGGTGATTGGCCAAATAGGTTAAAGTTATTGAATTTTCGTTAAAATATTCGGAAAGTCAGGTACTACTTTTCCAGACGTCATTTGAGTATTTGTAAATTCGCTTAGTTGTTTCCACGAAATCAGGACGCCACCTCGAGTATGCTGCTTCATAACAATACGTCATTTCAAGTACTTCCGGAGGCATCTTAGACATTTGAAATCCAATTGTTTCAACTAACACTTGAACCCTATCAATGGCTCTTTCAACACTTCTGTAGTCCGTT
>JARBAV010000172.1 GCA_029237515.1 Nitrososphaerales archaeon | reverse complement strand
TACTGGTTGAAAACAAAGGGATTCTTGACTCATCAGAGATCATAAATCAGCAGTTGATTGATGAAAATATTTCAAAACCTGTACAAATGATTAATGTATTTGGTGAACAGATTGAACCTGTTTGTAATTATTATAGATGTCATCACAAGTTCTCTGAACATGGATACAAGAATCATTCTTCTTCTTGTAAGTGCAAGCATCCACAAAATAGCATCGTAGGAATTGGAGGCCCCGAGATACAACTTTTATTAGTTAAATGAGGCTAATATATACAAATGTCAATAATTCAACTAGTATTTATGATAAGAGGTAAGGCATGCAAAAAGGCAGTTCTTTGACGCTTAGAAAGCTGATTTATAAATATCTAGATGTTCTCCATATTAAATTAGATCATAAAATTGGAGTATTATCCATTCAATCTTCTGATCGAATAACATCACAAACTACAGACAACCTGGAATTTGTTGCTATGAAGATTATTGGTGATGCTTCTGTAAAAACAAGGCATATTTTTACGATTTCTGAAATTAATGACTTCCTTACTATCTTAGCAAGTAGCATAAATGCTTATAATAGCTACAAAGATTATGATGATGCGTATATTGGCAATATAATCTTTGTAATTTATAAAGATCTAACCGAAAACTACTCTACATTTGATGATAGTCTGAAATTAGTATATCCAAGGATCATACTTGATGTAGTATCTATTCTGATCAATAAGGTAGATACTAAAGGAAGAAAAATAGGAGTTTATGGTGCTCTAAATTATTACGAAGAAAAAAAACACGAGTATAACTCTTATTATAAAAAATATGAACATCATGATCAAGAGTCTTTAGGTAGAGCAAGAAGTAACACTAAAATTAATAGTAAGGCTGTCAAAATAGACTCCTTAGATCATCAATTAAAAGATAAAGACAGGAAAATTCTCTTTTCGGATAATAATAATAACAACAACAATACGATTCTTGACAGCCTCACAGAAATAACTAGTAGAGATAGAAAAGATTTAAGTTCTTCTTTAAGTAGTCTATCTGACATTGATCTGAAGAGACTGAAAGATCTTTGTAATAATTATGACAGACTTAGAAAATATTGTAAACTTGCCATAAATGAGAAAGAGTTTAAAAAAGAAGCAGAAAAAGACACTGGTAAGAAACTAGGGGATAATCAAATATATCATGCAATCTCATCCGTAAAAAAAGTAAAGATATACGTTGAAAATGTACTCGATCATAAATTTGAACCCGATGAATCGCATGGGATTAATCATATAAAACATAATCTAGAATATGGATATTTATTGATAGGTTTGATTGAAAGTAGCAGAAAACCAAGAAAACCCTTCTAAAAAGCAATAATAAATCTTTGGTACCCATCTAACTTTATCAGAATTCGTTCTATACTCATAGATATCCTAAATTAAGTCTAAATAATTATTATCTATCTGTCATTCATTAATGGGATCAAGCGTTTTTAAGATAATCTTAGCTGCCTTTTCACTACTAACATTAGAGATAGTTCTACTACTTGCGGTCACACTCATACTATCAAATTTCTCTTCTATTAAGGATTCTAATTTAAATATGTCTTTATAGTTGTAACCCATTCGTCTTGCATTTTCCTCTTGCTCAAAATGATTCTTAATTGGGATAAAAATCCCTGGTGTTTTATATACAAGAGATTCATCAATAGTTGATCTTCCAGCCAGAGATACTACCAGATCTGATGCATATATGTATTCATGTAAATTATTTACAAAACCTAAGTTTATTATATTATCAACATCGCTGGTACGTAAAAATTTGTCTTGAATACCCACAGAAGGTCCTGAAGCAATTAATAGATCAATGTCTAATTTCATTCTTAATTTCCTGAACGCTTTGATAGTCATTTCTATCAAATATTTTCCTGATGGAGTTCCTCCTATAGTAAGAAGAATTGTTGGTTTGCGCATTCTAAATTTCTTACGTAATGCTCCTCTATCTGTAGTAGTCAACTCTCTTACGATTGGACCAATATATGATTTGTTATCTATGTCACTACCATAGTCTGGAATGATAACATGATCACAGCTCTTTATCATATTTTCCAGGGATCTATTCATACCATATTCAATAATTGAAGGCAATCCCTTGAGAAAACGAGTTTTCAATATATCAGTTATTAAAACCCTTTTTTTATTCTTATTCTTTCCAACAGCAATGGATGCAAAATCTTCGTCGCTAACTATTAGAAGATTACATTTACTATTCTTCTCAATAAATTGTTGTGCAATTATCTTACATCTCTTATAATACGAAACATATTGTATAAGCCATTTTATCATAGATTGTAGATGCATAGAATAATTTACATGGAAATCATTAGGAGTATAGACATTATAAGCTACATATCCATTATTTGAAATAATTGTATAAGCAGCTTGACCTGTCACAAACAAAATTTTGTCATTAGTTAAAGATCTAAGCTTTTCACAAATAGCAATATCCCTAGTAGCATGACCTAGGCCTATTGGACTGGTAAAAAATAATATCACCATTTATTCGGATAGCATAATGAATGCAATATAAATTCAGTGACTTTTTACTAAATGCAATTAAAATCGTCATGACAAGAGCTAT
>JARBAV010000171.1 GCA_029237515.1 Nitrososphaerales archaeon | reverse complement strand
TTCTTGAATGCTGATTTATCTTTTGTTCCAATAATAATAAGATCGACCATATTGTGCTCTGCATAATCTATTATTGCACCAGAAACCGAAGTCGAACTTACAATAACATCAGTCTTCAGTTTGATGTTCCGGTTATTCCCATTTACATCTTTCAGCTTACCTCTTACAACCTCAAACCATTGCATCGCCCGATCCTCCGCAGAACGCAAAATAGAATCTAAGGAAGTTGAATCCTCAACTTTTGAAAGATATGAAGAGTATGCATATGCTATTTGAGAGTAAAATACATAGAGCAGAATCAATTCGGCTCCGCTTCGTGCTACGATCGAAAGAGCAAAATCAGAGGCCTCAATAGATTCTTTTGAACCATCTATCACAATCAGGATTTTGCGTAATTTTCTTTTATATGACAATTCTTTGTAAAGTAGTTATTATTGAGCAAATTAATTATAAATATTATGTCGTACAAAGGCGCCAAATCATGGACTTGCGTTTAGAAACTTTAATAATATTAAGTTATGCTGTTCTCGCCGATTTATTCTTTTATGTGTAAAACGTAGTGCCAGTTCAGATACATTGTCCTAGTGCATCGAACTTCTTTTGGTGGCCGCCTGTGAATTGCATATCCATGCCTGTAAACCAGACGACCAACCAAATTTATGGAAAGGCTTCAGGAAGAGTCCTTCAGCAGTATTCTAATTAGGACTCTCTTAAAGCGGTTGTGTCCTCACTGTACTGCTGTGCACCTAATACAATACTCAGTGCATGACGGCTTACTCATCAATTCAGATATGGATTGTCGGAAAATGTTGATGTAAATCATACTATTTCTGATGTGTTTGCTTCGCTTCAGGGAAATCGCATCCTTCAGCGACAGCTGTTCATCAACTGCTATTATTGGAGAGCTCATTATATCACCTAATGTCACCTTCGTAGGATCTTTTTTAGCGATTACTCGATACAATGTATCCAGTTCAGTAACGATCCCTTCTATTGAGTGAGCAGATTTCCATGATAATGATGTATGCTCTGTCTCAAAGAATTCGGTGTGGGGGGATCTAGAAGGATCAGATGTTACAAGTACAGATGACACTTTTTTTCTCTCATATCAATTACAGCATCAGAAACTATGGTTTCTTCAGAAAGTGACAGACTATTTTTTCTACCAAACTTCCTACTGCTTGATTTAAAGAAGTAGAATACATTAGGGTCGCATATATACAGTATATGTTATTAATAATATTTGTTCAGTTTGGAATGAAAGATAAGGGTTTAGCTCCTAATATTGGCCTCTTTTACTTGCGTTTAAAGCAATTTCAAGTTAGATTCTACGGTTTATATGCAGTATGTATGATTGGAATGGTTATAATTGGATAGGTCTGGAGAGAGACTAAATTTTAGTAATTCTTCCTGACCGTTTACGGCCTCCGCTATTACTCTTCCTTGAGGGTCAGCTATTATGCTACTGCCCATACTGACTTGTCGGTTTTGTTCTCCAACAGCGTCTGATTTAGCTACATACATCATGTTCTCCGCTGCCCTAACTATCGGAAATGATCGATTTCTCCTTTCTTTGTATAAAGCCTCTCGTCTGCTGTAGTGATGAGATGAAAGATAGAACAAAACTTTCACATTATTTTTCTTGTAACTAAGTGCTAGAATAGGATTATTTTGATCTCTACAGATAAGGACGCCACATTTGATACCTTCATGGATCCAAAATGGGCACTGGGACGAGCTCCCTTTTGAAAAATAGGTTCTATCGTACTCAGTCAAGTCATTCTTGTAGTATTTCTTTATGATTCCGGACTTAGGTTTTATGACAAATGCGGTATTAAAAATCTTTGCTCGGGATCTCCATGGTGTACCAATCAATAAGGACATATTGAACCTATCAGACTCTTTCTGGAGCTCTATGAGGGATTGGTAAATTGATTCGTAATCGAGTTTGTCGTGATTGACAATGTATCCGGAGAGCGAACATTCTGGAAAACAGAGAAGACTTATTCTTGTTGCTGATGCTTGTCTTATGTGAGAAATTATTGTCTTGATGTTGGTATCTAAATTCGTTGTTACCCGCATTTGTACGACGCCCAAATTCACTTTTTTGTCTCGTCGCAAACGGAAAGTTTTAGCCAATAAGATCACCTAATGATCCCCTCAAATATAAGCCAAGAACATCCTTTTCATCTATGCTATTATTCATTTAAAGCGCACATCAATTATGTTTTCAGAAGCAAAATACTCAGTTTCTGAGCGAGTTTTTTTGACCTACAAAATAAATTGTTACTAGATTTATAATACTAGTCCAATTTATCGTTGATGATCTTAATGGCTTGATTAAGAATATGATTTCTAACAATTGGTAGCAGTCTACAAAGACGGTAAACCTCAAGGCTTTGGTACTCGAGCTAGATTTGGTCACTAATATATGCATTAATGATTCCTATACTAGTACAATAACAGATAGACAGATAGTGTCAATCTCGCTTGTTTCTATCGATTTCACCACTGCGCCAACAATAGCTGCTGATATGATGCTGCAATATAATGATACAGGCTCACTCGTTGTCGATAATGTAGTTTAGAATGACAAGCTAGATTCAAACAAATTCATTGGTTTGGTTACGCTTCTTGATTTTGCATGATATAAGGAATTTCCAAATGACGTGGTGAGCATTGATGAAATCGAATGAATGCTGGAATATTATATGCAAGCACGCTTGCATGTATAACTTAGTACTAATTGGGCATCGATTTAGTATTAGGAAAGTCAGCCCATTAACCACATACTACAAGACCAAAATGTTTAAGCCATTTCAGTATTTGCATTTAAGATGAACATGGATAAGAAGGTGCTCATCGCGAACAGAGGAGAAATTGCTATTAGGATCTCCAAGTCATGCAAGAAAATTGGCTTAAGACCTTGTGGCCTCTACTCCGAGGCAGACAAGGAATCCCTTCACATAAAATATTGCGATGAATCTATTAACATAGGTGGTTCAATGCCATTAGAAAGCTACCTTATAGTGGATAAGGTGATCGATGCGGCCAATCGACTCGGCTGTGATATGATTCATCCCGGTTATGGATTTCTATCTGAAAGCTCAAACTTCGCTGAACGATGCAAGAAAGAAGGAATTATTTTTGTTGGTCCTTCTGCAAATGTCATGGCAATTTCTGGTGATAAAGTAAAAGCCCGGAACGCGGCTTCAAAGGTGGCTTCCGTTGTCGAAGGTGGTGAAGTATCAAATGAAAATGAGGCATTTTCTTTGATAAATGAAATTGGTTTTCCTGTAATCCTGAAGGCTGTTGAAGGAGGTGGGGGAAGGGGTCTAAGAATCTTGAGATCGGCTGAGGAACTTCACCAGAGGCTTGCATCAGCACAAACTGAGTCTCTAATAAGTTTTGGTTCAAACCGGGTTTATATTGAGCAGTACTTGGAGAATCCCAAACATATAGAAGTACAGATTATTGCAGATAGTTCTGATGTTATTCAACTAGGAGAAAGGGAATGTTCAATCCAAAGGCGTCACCAAAAGCTAATCGAAGAAACACCCTCCCCAGCGTTGAATAAAGTAACAAGACAAGATATTTTAAGCGAAGCTGTTTCAATAATGAAGGAGATCGGTTACGATAACGCAGGAACGGTTGAATTCCTATTCAAGGGTGACAAGTACTTTTTCATGGAGATCAATGCAAGGATACAGGTTGAGCATCCTATAACAGAACTTGTCACTGGAGTGGATATCGTAGAACAACAGCTTCATGCTGCCATAGGGCAAGGTTTGTCTGTGAAGCAGGAATTTATCAGTTCAAAGGGTCATGCAATAGAGTGCAGAATTAATGCGGAGCATCCTTTGAGTTTTGCACCCGTCTCAGGTAAGGTTAACAAATTTGTGGCTCCTTCTGGTGAGGGAATTAGAGTAGATTCTGCTTTATACTCAGGATATTCAATTCCTCAATTTTATGATTCCCTTATCGCTAAGCTGATTTGTCATGGATTTGATAGAAAAGAAGCAATCAATAAAATGATGTCTGCTCTTTCCTCGTTGAGGATTACGGGTATTCCGACTTCAATACCATTTCACATTTCGGCATTGAGGGACGACAGGTTTGTCGACGGAACATACAATAC
>JARBAV010000170.1 GCA_029237515.1 Nitrososphaerales archaeon | reverse complement strand
TTAAGTTAACAAAAAGTTGTCGCGCGCGAAACTAGATATTGTTTCCAAACAAGGCTTTCAAGTATATATCCCACGAGCACGCATCATAGGTAAAATAAAGAAAATGTCTACGGCAAAGGCTCGATCCAGGGGAAAACTCATAAAATCTGAAAATAAATGGGGCAGATCTAATTGGCGTCATTTCTCACACCAAAACCGTAGAAAATAGACATCCGACGGGTATGAACACGAAAAGAAACCAAGAAAATTGGTTTTAAGTAGGTTTACAGGAGACGGATGGAGACCTTGCCAAAGTGGTTACACAAGAGGACAAGGATGGGGTTTACTTCACAAGGCCTGGATTGGTTTCAAACGCGCAAACAACCCACGAAATAGAGAGTCATTGCAGGATAAATTATAATGGGCGTCTATGATCCAGGTGATTCAAACCGATTTGGGAATCGCACGTTCCAGTTTTCCACAACTTTCTCTTTTAGGAGATGTGGTGTTCCTTTACAATAAAGATAAAGAATTGGAACTACTGGAACAACATGATGAATTATGGTATACAGATTATAAAAAAAAGAAGAAAGAACATATTCGTGAAATCGTCGAAGCCTCAATGATGACGGAAAAGGAAATTGAGGAAATGCGAGAAGAATTTGGACCTGCGATCCAATTGGATTCACAGAATAGATACATAGAACGGATAATAATGCCAAATCTTTTTGATATGCACAGGAACAGACCCTACTAATACAACCATTATGAAGAAACTCAATTTCTAAATTAACTGGAAAATCTTCACTCCTACAAGAGAAGGAAATGAATTATTTGTCATTGTTATGAGTGTTAATATGAGGTTCAGGAGAATTCTTGTCTAAAAATGGGGGGAAATACGCTTAAACATGTGACGTTGTACTAGGCGCTAAGTTTCTTCTGCCCTTAGCAACACCTCCGTTCTTCATTTTCGATCCTTCCAATAGAACCACCACAACATGAGTCGTCACAACAAGAACCAGGTCCCTGATCTATCTTTTCATTTTCTTTTGTTTTTTGTGAACTAGTCATCAATATATGTTTACTAGAGAAACTATTTAAGTTGTCAAGAGAAGCTATGTAAAGTAAGAGTAAAAATGGAAACAATAGAATATCATAAAATCAATTTCATATATTCATCAGTCAATTATATATTTAGCAAACTATTGAGGTCAAAAGATGGGATTACGAATACCACTGCGATCACACTGCAAATTTTTTTCTTACAAGCAAAGCAACAATTGACGTTCCAATAAATGTGGCACTCCAGTACAACCAGAGATTATCTAGCACCCCAGAAGTTAAAGCAGGAGCCAGTGAACGTGCAGGATTCATTGATGCTCCAGATATAAATGCAAAAAAGAATATGTCAAGACCGACTATTCCTCCAATGACCAGCCCGCTGTACCCTCTTAATCCTTTGGTATAAACTACTACTACTATTACAGCCATCAATAGGGCGGATGCTAATACTTCAATCCCAAATATCGTAGGAAGTGGAAAAACGTAATTGGGTGAATTTGCTCCCAAGTCAGTTTCTCTTCCTATTACAGCCATCACAAATAAACTACCCAGTAATGCACCTAGTATTTCGGCTGTGAAATAGTATAGAAGTTGTAGCCTTGTAATATGTTTGGTAATAAGAAAACCTAGTGTCACCGCCGGGTTAAAGTGAGCCATAGATATCTTACCAAATAAATATACTCCTAATGCCACTCCTACGAATGGAAGAAATGCGATAAAGGGAATGCCTAATATCCCATTGAATTTGGCATCGATTACTACTGCTCCTGTTGCTAGGACTACTACGAGAAATGTACCTATTACTTCTGCGACGAACCTTTTTTGATTTAATGTAAGTTTATCAATTGTTTTCTTCTTCAGCGACAGAAATGTCTGCTGCAAGCTCTTTGATTCTCCTTTCTATTTCATCTCTAATTTCCCTGACTTGTTCAATCGGTTTGTCTTTTGGATCTTCGATACCCCAATCAATGACCTTAGGAATAAACAACGTAGGACAGAAATTCTTGTCCATGCATCCCATATTGATAATTTTATCTGAATTTCTCATCATATCTTCAGAGAGGTCTTTAGGCTTTTGTTTGGATATGTCTATCCCAATCTCATTCATTACCTGTATTACTACCGGATTTATTTCAGAGATTGGTTTTGTCCCTGCACTAGATGGTTCGAATCCCTCTGGAGCATATTTCTTGAAGAATCCTTCTGCAATCTGACTTCTGCCAGCGTTTTGCACACAAACAAAAAGTATTGTTTTATTATCTTGACTTTTGATTTGCTACCAAAGGAAAATTTCATTTCATTTGCAACCTCTAATTTTCAGCAAAAACCGTCGTCGTCGCAGCTATTCTTTTACTGCCTTAATGACAAGGCTAGTAATCTTTCTGTTGTCAACCTGATCTCCTTCTGTATAGTGCTTTTCCTCTAGTACTTCTACTAGATCAAATCCGCCCTTTTTGATACTGGCAATATAATTTTCTTTAGTCAAAGCACCGTCAATGCAATTGCACCACTTATCTGGGTCTATCGATGATGGGTCATCTGCGATTTGCTTATCCGTCACCAGATCTGAGATAACCATTTTACCAATTCCGTTAGGTTTGAGAATTCTGTATATTTCTCTAAATGCCTTTACCTTATCTGTAGTTAGGTTGATTACACAGTTGCTGATTACAACGTCTACACTGTTATCATCAACAGGGATTTTTTCTTCGATATCTCCCTTTCTAAATTCAACATTTGCGTAGCCATGATCGGCTGCATTCTTTTTCGCTTTTTCCAACATTTCATCAGTCATATCGATACCAATCACTTTTCCGGAACCGTTGACTATGTTAGCTGCGAGAAATACATCAATACCTGCACCTGAACCTAAATCAACCACAGTGTCTCCTTCCTTAATGTATGCAAATTTCGTTGGTGTGCCACATCCTGCACCAAGGATCGAAGCTTCAGGTATTGACTTCAGCTCCTTTGAGCCGTATCCAACTAGTTCAGCAACCTGCGCCGCTGATCGTGAAGGTTGTAAAACTGCATTGCTATTTCCTGAGCAGCATCCTCCTCCAATGTCAGCATCGACCGAAGGACCACAACAGGAATCTCCCGTCAGAGCTATCTTCCCATATCTTTCCTTTATCTTTTCTTTTATTTTTAACGATTCAGTAGTCATATAGTTATGTTTACCAGAGAAACTATTTAAGTTGTCAAGAGAAGCTAGGTAAAGTAAGTGTAGTTATGGAAACTAAAGCAGGGCCTAAAAAATTGGTTGTTTCAGGAAGAGCAGGAAAGGCACTTCCTGTTTTCAACGACTCTTGTAATTTTGAAGGTTATGATGCTGAGCTCCTTATGAAAGAAACTGAGAAACTTAGGGAATTAATTACCAAAAGAGGAACACTTGAAATCTTAATACCGCTATGTTGTTCCACTGATCCAGTTCGTTACATAAAGTTTAGAAGATCAATGAAGGGATTCAGCAGCAAGACACTAGCAATCAGACTTAAACAGCTAGAAAAAAATGGAATTCTTGAAAGAAAGGCCTATAATGAGATACC
>JARBAV010000169.1 GCA_029237515.1 Nitrososphaerales archaeon | reverse complement strand
TTCAGGATTTACGACTTGGGATCTGGCTGATATATATGGGCCAGCAGAAGATCTTATCGGGGAATTCAGACGTAGGTTACTGAAATTAAGAGGAAAAGGGGAGCTTGATAGAATTCAGGCACTGACAAAGTGGGTGCCACGTCCAGGAAAAATTACTCGTACCGCGGTTATCGAGAATATACAAAAATCTCTCAACAGGATGAATGTTAGCTCGATCGATTTACTGCAATTTCACTGGTGGGATTATAATAATCCGTATTACATGGATGCTCTCAAATACCTAACCGATCTCAAGGACAATGGAATTATCAAAAACATTGGCCTTACAAATTTTGATACAGAACGATTGCAAATCATGAGGGATGCCGATCTATCAATCGTGTCGAACCAGATTCAATATTCAATCATTGATCGAAGACCTGAGGAAAAAATGATCCCTTTTTGTCAGAAGCAGAGCATCAGTCTTTTTGCCTATGGAAGCCTCTGCGGCGGATTGATGTCTGATCGTTACTTCGGAAGAGAGAAACCCTCTATTGGTGAATTAGACACATTAAGTTTGCGAAAATACTATCAAATGATAGAAGCATGGGGGGGATGGAATTTATTTCAGGAATTACTTTCGAATTTGAATACAATTGCTCAAAAATATAATGTGAGTATTGCAAATATAGCAACTCGATACATACTAGATAGTCCAACTGTAGCTGGAGTTATTATTGGTACTCGACTCGGAATAGTAGACCACAGAATCAGCAATGAACATGTATTTAATTTAAAGCTAGGGAGGGCAGATCTCGATGCTATAGATGCCGTATGCAAGAAGTCAAACAACTTGTTTGAGATGATCGGGGACTGCGGAGATGAGTATAGATGATTTTGAATTTGAATTTGATTTTGATTTTAATTTTGAATACCAAATGATACCTCAATGAAAATAATGAATGCCTAGATTCATGTATATATGCGAACCATGGTATTCAGGACTGACTTGAGTTATGTTGCTACTGTGTGATAATAGATCTATTTATTATAATCATGATAAATGTCGGATTTCACTCATCTTGCTTCTCATAAAGTACTATGGGGCATTGGATGAGCGATGTTTATAATTGAGGGACAGATCTATTTAGCTTCGATTATCCAGGTCCCATATAAGGACCACTAATTCCAGATCTACCCACTACAATTTCTATCGCTTGACAGAACGCAAAGAGTAATCGCGCATATGAATGACGTAGATACCCAAAAAGCCTATGATGCCGCCTACCACAGCTAAATACATGTTATTGGGTAGATTGGTGGGCAACCCTATCTCTCCCAACAAGAGCTGGGCAACGAGAGTAATTATGATGCTCGAAGAGCCTATGGTAGCTGTAAGAGATGCTCCGATCCTACTTAGGCCAGTAGAATATGACAATGATCCTACAAAGGGTAGCAATGAAAATACAATTAAGATCGCAACGACGATTATTAGTTGTTGATTATTTTCGATATTGTAAGCTAGTATGGATGTTCCACCAATTGATGAGTATTGCGCCTCAACCAACAATACTCCTACAATCATAAATCCAATTAGGATAAACCCAGAGATCAGCATTGAAGATGCCGCCACTTCGATAGATGAATGTCTTGATACTAGCTTTGTTAGAAAGAGAACACCTAAAGCAAATCCAAATGCAGAAATTATTGCCTCCAAATCCCCAAAAGTGATATTGAATGTGTCTTGTAGTGGGAATGAATTTGATAACCCACCTAAGTCTATATTTTCATCATTCCCATTGATGCTGGAGTCACTCAGAATAGCCAGAACGAACCCGAATAACGCCAATGCTATACCAATGATGTGAATATTTTTCAAAATTTCTTTCAAGAAGGCTTTTGCTAGAAGAACTATTATCACAATTTCTAGAGGTCCTGCAATAAGGAGCTCTTTTGAAGCACCGATCTTATTAATGGAATCATACCATGTAAATATCCCAATTGATAGAAACAGAGAAGCCAACAAAAGATTCTTCCAGGATCTCATGAAAAGGATAGTAATCCCGTCCCTTTTCTTAAGAACAACGACCGTTACCACTAATAGCATTACACCCCCCAAGGTTATGCTTATAGCTGATAAAAGAATCGGAGAGATTTGTATTGACGAATGAGTTGTTAAATATTCAATGACTATCGATTCGATAGAAATTGTTATTGCATAAACAAATACAACCCAAGACTTTTGGATCAAGAGTGGCAATACGAGAAATTCCAGCAATTAGAATAATAATACATTCCGATCGTCTTCAGCATTGTATATTCTGCAAATTAACCCATAAATTGGTTAACATATATTTCTACCCCTACTTTGATTTGGGCGGGTAATGGGAATAAAACGACAGAATTAGGCGATACATCAAGGTATTTGGAAGACCTAGTCCCAATTGTGAATCGAATTAGTTATGGTGATTATCAATTACTATTTCAACGCTATTTCGCTTATCAAGAGTATTAGCTAGGGCTAATCGGAAATTAGATGGTATTAAGAAGCATGAGGAACTTTGAAATAATAAGCTCTTGTCCTACGCTGGTGCCTATGTCTTTAGGCATTGTTGTTAAGTCGAAGAGACGCACCACTCCATAACAGAATTTGATCGATAGCGAGATAAATGAAGTCGTCATGCAGTGCATCCACAAGGAGGCAAGGCGAAACGCCACTTCAGATTATCGCCCCACCTAACCATGCGGATTCGTGACAAACTCGTAGCAAAGTTGACATTTTCACATAAAAGGTATTCCGGAACTTAGTTATTCTTTGGTTAACTGGTTGTTCACCAAAGAATATCGTTTGATCGGCTACCTACTCTTAATCCCTAGATAAGGCATTATGGCATACTTCCATTCATTCTAACCTGCCACCCTCCTACTCTGAGCATGAATATATTAATAAACGATGTTGGTCTTTTACGTTTGAAAAGAAGCATGGGTAAATGGAGGTGCCTTTGGTGTTCTAAAGTGCTGGAAGGTGAGTCCTTTATGGATCTGGTAACTAGAACCCATGTACGAGGAGAACCTGTACACGCGTGGGAAAATATAACATTGGTTGAAGAAGAAAAAGCTGTCGCGTTAGCGAACAATTTGTTATCAGTATAATATGTCTAATTAGTCAATCTAGTCCAGATGGATCATAGTGACTTGTATGTTCTGTATCATCGACATGTATATCTCTCACTTTCTTGATTAAGTTCGTCCTATGCTAGCATTATTATCTAACGTTTATCCAGGAGCATCAATAGACATGAGGATTGCGGTCTATCCCTAGCGTGAAAGTTACAAAATGAATTTTCCAATTATTGGAAACTGACAGACTGCAATATTCGTAAAATGGTCTGGGTGGGAGCCATATTTGTACTCTAAATTATGGTTCTCTAATTGAACATATCTTCAATAATCTTCCAAAGGGGGTAACACTACTAAGGGGTGCTTATTGATGAAAATATTAGGTGCTATATACTCATTCCCTACTAACTTTGTTTGTTTAGAATTTAGGAAACACATTGACAGGGTTTCACTGGACAGTCCAGATGGATCAGAGTTCTATAATCTGCAGATTTAATGATGCGCTAACGATAACAATATCTGTATTGAGCGAAGTTTGAATTAATCCTGAATACTGTGCCCACTTGATAGTAAATGACATTAATAAGTTTAGACTAAATAACTAAATCCATGGAAGAATTTATGAAACAAAAAAGCGTGTAAGGCTCCAATTTTATGGAGCGGCTCCATTCGGATCTATTCATTACTATCGGATATTAATTCCCACCAAAGAGTCTTGATATCGCCTGGCCCAATTGCTCGAATGGATTCTGTGATTGGGTCTGGTTTTGCTGCTCTGCTGAGCTAGGAGGTGCTGCTGCTGGTGCTGGTGCTGGTGCTGCTTCTGTCTGGTTTTGCTGCTCTGCTGAGCTAGGAGGTGCTGGTGCTGGTGCTGGTGCTGCTTCTGTCTGGTTTTGCTGCTCTGCTGAGCTAGGAGGTGCTGGTGCTGGTGCTGGTG
>JARBAV010000168.1 GCA_029237515.1 Nitrososphaerales archaeon | reverse complement strand
ATGGAAGAAGGTTCATTTAATTAGTGCTCTGTTTCAAGTCCATTATGCCAGATGGTATTTATTATTGTTGGCTCCGAGAGTACGCTCGGTCCAGCTGCCTTAAAAGATTGTTTGCCGAATGATATTTTTCAACGTATAGTCGCCCTGCTTTGGACAACTTGCGCTGCTCCTCGATATCACTTAAAATTGATTCTAAATCGCTCTTGAATGTATCCTTAGTTGTATTGTAAATCGGTGGATTATATCGTTGAAACAGTTCTGTATTGACGTATGCGACTACCGGTTTGCCTAATGCCATAGATTCTAACTCGAATTTCCCAAACCATCCGATTTGAGGTAGTATTTTTCCGACAACAAGATCACAGGAAGAAAGGATTTTCAATACTTCACTTCGAGGGATGTCAAATATAGTCACTATCTCACATTTTCCTTCCTTTTGTAGTTGCTGAAGAGTGTTTGAATATAGATCTTCATACTTCTGGTACAACCGGTAATGAGGATAGTGGGCAACGATTGGTTTTTTAGACGAACTTAAACCATTGAAATTCTGGGGATTATAAGCCAGAGATTCTAGATCCAAAGGAGTAGGGAACCACTCGCCGTAAGGAGCAAACTCCAACAAATCAGGCGTTGAAACCAAACAAAAATCACTATCATATTTTCCCCTCAAGTCATCTCCGTGATAATGCTTAAGATAAATCCTGCCCTCTTTCCTTTTCTCCAATCCCTTTCTTAGGGACCCGTACGGATAGTGATAGTGCCATACATCGTAAGTTTTCAGCTTCTTGAAGAATCTCCATCTTGATAATGGAAAATAGTAATTCACCTTTTCCCCGCCGAATTGCCTGTACAGGTATTTGTTGAAAACAAATACGTCGGCTTCATTCCCTAGAAATCGCTGATGTTTGCTCAGGATGGACGCGATTCCGGCAGTATTATTTACATGTGCGATTTTCAATTTAGACTTACCTTATAGCCATTTTTCAGCCAGATAGCAGCTGCAACACCATTACCACTATAGGGACCAGGTCTTTAGTTTCTATCGTGCAGTATATTTGCGTTCTAGATCAATGTACTTTTGTAGGTTTACTAGTCTATTGAATTCTTCAAATGTTATCATTTTTTCCCTTTCACTAGATGTACTTCCTGATCTATGCAGCTCCTCGAATACCTGTTTCATAGCAAATGCTGAAGCAAATAAACCCGATAGGGGAAAAACACCAATTCTGAAACCCAAGTCATGAAGCTCCGATGCAGTAAGGTTTGGTGTTATCCCTCCCTCGATCATATTGGCTACCAGCGGGGCATCAATCTTGTTGCCAATTTCCTTTAGCTCGTCTATCGTTCTGGGAGCTTCTACGAAGATGACATCTGCGCCAGATTTGAAATATTCCCTGCCACGCTCTATTGCCACATCCAAGCCAGATGTGGCCCGAGCATCAGTTCTAGCAACTATAATGAAGTCATTGTCATCACGCGCGTCGATTGCAGCTAATAGTTTCAGCAAATATTCATCGACTGAAATAATTTCCTTCCCTGTCATGTGACCACATCGCTTAGGCCATACTTGATCTTCTAAAAAGACACCAGAGGCACCCATCGATTCGAGGTCTTTTACAATACGCCAAACTGTAAGAGGGTTACCATAACCAGTATCGATATCCACTATTACAGGGATATCCACTGCTCGGATGATTTTTCGTGCATTATCCATAGTTTCTCCTGCATTTAAGAAGCCGTAATCAGGCATGCCAAGTACAGTGGCTGCAGATCCGTAGCCGGTTTGAAAAATAGCGTCGAAACCTGTAATTTCAGTGATTCGAGCACTTAATGCGTCAAATACTCCTGGCAACACAAGAAATTCCTTGGGGTTCAAAATTTTTTGTCTAAGGCGTTGAACATCTGATTTGGAATTCATGATGCAGAATAGAACAAATTGGCTATTAAGTTATCGTCACACTAACTATAACATTCCCGATATCTCGAGACTTCCTACTACATGAGCCCACAAATCAGAATTAAAGCAAATCGCAGTGCCGCCCACATAATACCCTTGAAACAAATCCTGAACTAGCATCATCAAGTTTCATATACTAATGGATAATTCCTATTACTTTTTCCTGATCAAGTTCAGTCAAACATAACTATATATCGCATCTGACCTATTGAAATGAACGATTCAGGTGGTTCTACATATTTATGTAGATGGTAGCGGGAGTCCATACTTCAGATATGGCTACTTTATAGACGAAACGGGTGAATCTCATATGGAACATCGTGAAGGTATTTCCAACAATGAAGCTGAATATTTGGCTATCATAACCGCGCTTAATAATGTCGTAAATAAGGACAACAAAATTGTGTTATTATCGGATAGCCAGTTAGTGGTAAACCAAATCACTCACAGATATGGGATAAATAATGAAAATTTAAGAAGTCTTGCGACCCAGGTCTGGGTACTCGAAAAGAAATTTGACAAATTCGAAATTCGATGGCTGCGCAGATCGGAAAATAAGGCAGGAAAGATGCTTGGCAGCTGAAATCGCATTCTGCTCTCCAGAAGTCTTGCAGGAATCAAATTAT
>JARBAV010000167.1 GCA_029237515.1 Nitrososphaerales archaeon | reverse complement strand
AGCCAATATTTGCAGCTAATATAGTTCTAATCGGAAACATGCCCTCTGTTGGGATGGAATTTTTTTATGAAAATGGTAATGTATCCTTATGCCATGGGTTCTTAGACTTCAACAGATAACGTTAACCTCTTTCATTTCACCAAAACAATAATTACATCATGTGGTTGTATTAGAATACCGAAGGGGACTTTATTTGAAGACTAGAAAGCTGGGAAAAAATGGACCCCAGGTTTCCCAAATGGGATTAGGATGTATGGGAATGTCGGATCTTTATGGTAGCAAAGAGACAAGAGATAACAGAGAAAGTCTAGCAACCATAAACTTAGCAGTAGAAGAAGGTATTAACTTCTTTGATACAGCCGACTATTATGGTATGGGTCATAATGAGCTGCTATTAAGAGAAGCTATGAAGGGAAGACGGGATAAATTCTTCGTATCAGTCAAGTTTGGAGCATTACGTGGGTTAAATGGAGAATTTACCGGTACTGACTTGCGTCCCCTCGCTATTAAGAACTTTATTTCATACTCTCTGCAGAGACTTGATACTGACTATATAGACCTTTATCAGCCAGGACGCCTTGATCCGCAATTTCCAATTGAAGACACAGTCGGCGCTATCGCAGATCTGATCAAGGAAGGTAAGGTTCATTACCTTGGACTATCTGAGGCAACGTCTGATCAGATCAGGAGAGCTCATGACATTCATCCAGTATCAGCAGTTCAGATCGAATACTCACTTGCCAGCAGAGTAGTTGAATCCAAAATCCTGCCAACCACTCGTGAGCTCGGGATAAGTCTAGTGGCTTATGGTGCGTTGTCCCGTGGATTGCTTTCCGGTCAACCAGTTACCACTACAACTCTTCAACCAGACGACTTTAGAAATTATCTTCCACGGTTTTCACCTGAAAATAGAGAACAGAATAGCCAGATAGTCGATGAGCTAAAGAAATTTGCTGAGAGTAAGGGTGTGACTGCCGCTCAACTGGCTCTAGCTTGGGTTTTACATCAGGGGGAAGATATCATAGCTTTAGTTGGAACATCGAAGAGATCAAGACTGCTTGAAAATCTAAAATGTCAAAATATTAGACTTAATGCTGAGGACTTAGAATATCTTGACCGAACTTTTCACGAAGGTGCTGTAGCCGGAGATCGTTATCCCGAGTTTATCACCGATATTGTCAGATAGTCTGTCATGTAATTTAAGCAGTCGATTTAGGTGAACTCTATCTTCGGTTCTAACATGATAATTACATTCACAATATTCATGATTCTGACACTAAGGCTGAGATGTAGAAATCACAACGTCCCAGAAATATAGAGCTAAGTATAATTCACAGTTCATAGCTTTTCTTTTTCATCATAATGATACATTTGATGGTAAACGTAATCTAGCGAGAATCGTTGATCAGGCTTCTTTATGCCTGGTGAGTCAATAGAGCTAATGCTACCGATTAAATGGATAATAGGATAATAAGCAGTACCCATGTAATTGCCTTCGGAATCCCTGAGCGTCACATCATATGGCGTAAAAACAAGGGAGGACTTTTTGTCCTTATATTTATGCCCAAATCTAATATATTCTAACATTTCTAATTGGTCCATTCTCTTGTCATCACCATTTCCTTGCTTTATTAGACTTCTGCTCATTCAGAGGGCTCGAAAATGGGGAGAGCCTGGAATTCAATTGGTTATGCTAAGAATAGGGTCTTTCATCATCATTTTGGCAGTGTAGGATCCTAAAATTATTAACATTAGTTTCATCCTTTTTCTCAGAAGTCCTTTTGAATGTTGAATATCGATCATGAATAATAAAACAATATTTGTTTTGGCAGCAGCCTTTGGATCAGCCTGAACCTTAGTCTCTGAAACAGTAGCGCCCTATCTTTCTCCTGATGATGCAATACCATATGCCATATGCTACAATACCATATGACTCATACGGGCCTAATATAGATCATGAATCACCGTGCGAAGAGGTGTGAGACAAGGCTAATGACTGACATGGGCCTAATAAACAGCCGTAGTATTGGCTGCAATGCATTGCATTGCATCTAGCAATAACTACTTGTAATCAAATTCTCATATAAAAGAAATTCCTATAAAAGGACTAAAGCATAGAGGACTGACACATAAGAAACAGATAATCCCTATTGCAATAGTAGCGTTAATTTCGACAATGCTGCTTCCAGTAGGGTTTGCAGCAACGGTCAATGTTACTGCACAACCCGGAAGTATGGCGACATTCCCGCCACATATGCGGTAAGCATAGTGCCACGTGCAGCTCAAAGAGATAGCCCGTATCATTACTTTCCTCCAGTCATTGCTGTCCCAATACGTTCCACGGTAGCATGGTTCAACAATGATTTTGGTCAGCCACACACAGTAACTAGTGGAGTCCCTGGAGGTTCAAATGTCGGTAGTATGTTTAACTCCGGTTTAATGCCCGCAACTGCAAATTCCTTCTTTATGCACACATTCGATAGCCCAGGGGATTTCGCATATCACTGTATTATTCACCCCTGACTAGTGGCAGCAGTCTCAGTAAGTGAATCACTGGAAAGAGGCGTTAATTTTGAATTGACATCTGGAACAGGACCAGTTTGGAATTTCTCCAAAGATTTCAGAACGCTGCTTAACTTCGAACCACGTACGGTACCACTGGATAGGACAACTCCGCTTGCATACAATATCACTATCTACAAAGATGGAACAGATCCTCAGAATCGCGTATTTTCAGGAACCTTTGTAACGACAGGCGAACAACTTCCAGTTGAATTAGTAAGAGGAGATAATGAAACAATAACTTACGGACCTGACTTTGATACGACAGGAGCTTATCATATTCAAGGACCAATCTTCAGTGAGAACGCCAATTATACAATTAGATCAGAAATATCAGCAATCGATGGCAGGCCACCTGAGACTCCGATAACAGACGATTTTAGCATACAGACGATAGCATAACCGGCGACTTAGCTAAACTGAGAGCAAACGACAAATGACGGAAGATCAGAGTTTCTTTACTAACTCGAGTAAATGATATCAATTCGAAACTGACGGGATGAACCTAACGGATTGACCAGAGTTCATCTTTGGGATATCATAATTTCGATTTCAATTAACTATTAGATTCATATTCTGGCAAACACTTATCAAAGCGGTCAGATGAAATCCAGAAGATTAGTTGTCGTTGTTTTTATGTCCTTCGTTCTTGTCGGAAGCGGTATT
>JARBAV010000166.1 GCA_029237515.1 Nitrososphaerales archaeon | reverse complement strand
TAGGATAAGTTTGTTGGGGTGTCCCACAAGTGCCTCTCCTATCTTTCATGATCTTATTTATAATTTGGTGCACGTGCAGCCAATGCAATATGTGATAGTACAGCCCAATTCGGGCAATTGGCAACAGATTGCATATTCTTCAGTAATGTAGGCGATCGATCTACACCGTGCAATTTGGGCATATCACTCCAACGATCGTCCTACCTTTGATCCTGCAGATTAACCTAGTTCCGGAATGTCTTTAATGTCAAATGTAAACTCTCTTGTAAGGCTCCTAAATAGACAGGGTTAGGTAGGACGACCAACTATCTATTCATATTCTATCCCTGGGTCGTCCTACCCATTTTGCAAATTTTTAAGTACCCTTTCTGTGAATCGGGGTAGCCATAACTTATGTCTTGGTTGGTCCAACCAGGGCACGGCGAAAGCCATGGTAGACGGCTAAACGTTAATACCCTAATAACTTCATAGCCGTTCTACCTCCTATAAATAACCAATCACGTTGTCAGGAAGTTCGATCGTGATGGGGCCACCTGGAAGAAATTCTGTAAGACCAGGTGACCCCAGATGCCAATGCTGTGGGTTCTGCTAGTTGTGTTTCATTTTGCCAATTGCTTATTGCTTTCTTGTGCGAAGGGCAGACACAAGAAAGCTACACTACTACTATGAAGAACGATTCACTTAAACAAAATGAAAGTAGCTTAGGGATTATGAAACGGAATCGAAAGCATGAAAGTAAGTTACTATCTATAGATTTGTCTTGCTCAAATAGGGCTCTATTAGATGTGGACACCACGATAGTTTTATCCTAAGAGGAAGACTAATTGGGTGGGACTTAGATGACTAGTTTTATTTGTCAAAATAGGATCATCGAAGTCAAGAAATAGGAAACGATGCTTTACGTAAAGCATTGATAAAGTCTATAGAATATTCTAAATATTTCTATTCATCCATTTTTTCAGACACGGTATAGTGATGCCATCAGCATCTATCAATACTTTAGAGATAATACTTTGATATTATCAGAAATTGGAGTTTTAAAACTAATTGTGTTAACGCATAATACTAGTAATAACGCTAGAAGATCACCCTTTACCAATATTTATGGATCGCCATTGCTTTATTACTGTAAGCAAAATCCATGTGTGAGCCTGGCGACAGAAAGAGAAGAAGCAGACAAAATGTTAGGATTGACCGCCATACTCATCAAGATGCGGATATTCAGCTGCCCTGTACTAAAACCGTTTTATAACATGTAGTACAATACGGTGCTGACAGTTTGGACCTTTAAATCACTCATAAAAGTCCTACTGTCAATCAAGGGTTACGGGGTAGGCGGCCAATGCGCATGATCCGTTGCTTATTGGTCGTCTGCCTTTGTTTGAATGTAAATTAAAATACTATTATCGCACACAAGTCGAATGCTGATGAGAGATGTCTGAACCACCTGAGGTAGAGGTAGAATTATTCACTCGCCTCAATGACGAACCAACTCAAAGAGATAAGTGAGTGGTCTCAGAGGTCTCAAAAAGAGGGGATTTGTGTATTATCAACTGTTTAATGAAACCAACGATTCAGTGTTCAAAATGTAAAAATTATTATTCCTATGAACGCTTTGAAGTGCATATTGATGTATTATCCGACAGCACATTTTGAGTACTCAAGGAGTGTCAACGAAGGTCTAAATCGTTATACTCGCTGACAAACCTTTGGATAAGTTTTGAAACTATCCGGATGTTGAATTACTTAAGGTATGTACATTGAGCATGTAAGGTTACATTGTGGTAGAGTTACCAAATCTGAGGATGGTTACAATTGAAGATAATGATATGGCATAAGAATGAGAGGAAGATGACTAGGGGAGGAAGTAATGTAAAATCGTTGCATAAAAGTTAAGAATACCTAGAGCTACCATAGTACCACTTCATTCAAATCTGTCTGCAAACATGAAGATTTCACAAAAAACTGTAGAGCCACGTGGCTCTATTGTTTTGTTTCCCGATCCTCTTCTCTACTTGTTGTAAAGCAGTAATGTGAACTATAAAAAAGGAACTTAGAACAGTGTCATATGCAGACCTAACTTAAAAGAAGTGCGCTAGGATGCAAAATCACAAATGAATCGCAAAGTAAGTATTGTTATTGCAGATCTTTATTCAGAAGGTACATAGAAAGATTTATCTGTAACCATCTTCAATAACATTAAAACATGAATGGCTCTAAAATTAAGAAAACAGTAGGAACGTCAATCATTATTGGTGTATTTGGTAGTATGGTCCTAAGCCTCTATTGTACCATTCAACAACAGGCTTATGCAGTAGCTGCTGCAGATATACAAGAAAAGTATCTCACAGACGCGCACAATGCATTGCAAAGTGGGAATACTACCGGTGCAATACGAGATATTCTTGCTATATTAGATTGGGAATTTAAAGAGGTTCATCCAAGAGTAGAATCATTTCTGGGCAATGTTACGGCAAGCGGATAATTGAAAGATAACTGCAGTCTACTAGGTTCATATGAAATGAGTCTTTTTTAGGGTTACCACGGCCTCACAATATTAATTTGATCCTATTTAAGTCACTAAGCTATCTTGCAATTTCTATTATTTGAGGCCAAGATTGTTTGTCAATTTAGACGAAACCTATAACTAACAATCGTAAGGCTATTTTTATCAACCATATTCTCATCCCTCTGAAACTTGATCATAATTTTATTATAATGAGAAAGGGAGCAGACTGCCTAGAACTGTATTGAACAATGTACAGTTTTCGGACCTAACGTGTGACCCGCCTGTTTATATCATAGAACAAAACCAGACAAGGTTTTACTATACTTGTTGCTGATTCGTCTATAGCAATTAGGTACAATATTATTGTAAAAATCAGGCTACGTAATTAGGATTGAATCTAGATCTAAATTATTGTCTAACCGATGTTTAAATTCGCAAGGCAAAACGTTTTGCACAAGACAGATTTGAAAACGAAATATCAGCGACATATGAAATATATAAAAAGATCCGCCCACCAGCACAACTACCACACAAGAGAGCAGGATAGATGAGGGCTATCACTTAACTTCTTTTTGAAATGCCATAATAATACTGTGATATTAAAGGATAGAGCGACCCAACCAATACCCACTTGGATCGCCCTACAATGTCAATAAGAAATCGCTGGGATTTCCACTTATACTAAATACTCCATACTTCATAATATTTTCTCAATACAGTAACTGTTTATTTGGCATCGATAAATAGAATGAATCATTGCAGCTTAGCATTTACTTGAAGAACATTAATTGAACCAGTGTTTAACAAGAAGCAAAGAAGTAGAGGCCCATTGAAAAGATTCTACAAAAGGAAAATGCTTCTTCCTATCTGTTTCGCTGCTGTCTTCACTGGTATCTCATGGTCGCATTGCCGCAGAAGCATCAACGATTTCAGTACGGAATTTGAATGGATATGGGAACAAGGCTGGTGGTTTCATCTCTGAGCATTGATCCATTGTTCATTTGGGATACGCCTACATAAAGGTAGTTTCTGTCTCTTACAATTGTAGCGTTTTGTTAGCCTGTTAATCATCCACTAGTATACCGGATCCCATAAGACTCACTTTATGTGGTTTAAATGAAGTCATAATACACTGCATCTGCATCTGTAGCTTGTTCTTGTTAAATCAAGTAGATTCTAGTGATATCAAATTAGTCGCTCTTACCTCCTTAGGGATATGAAACCTTAAAACCAATACCTGCCATGTGCACGCCGGAAGGTTGACAAATCATACACTTTTGAACAAGTCATGAGATTTGAAACTCTTCTGTTCAATTATACCGAGTTTCGTTGATACTAGAGTACATCCTGCTCATAGACAAATAATTATTTGGAGACGATCGGGAATTGAACTGTTCCAAAATAACATCCGTTACCATTGCAATGATCTTTGGAATAGTTCCTGCAGCCTCAACGATTTCTTTTTGTGATGATGCATCAGATTCAATGGCTAATGAACCTTGCATAATAGTAACATTGATACCAAAAGAATTATCACTTCTTTTCCATTTCAGAATCGAAATCCCAGAATCTTCAATTTTTCCTACCCATCTAAGATTTTCGAACCATTTCCCCGATAGCTTTGAGGTTATACTATCGATATTAAATTTAGTAAAATGCATATCCAAATATGCCAGTTGAGTGTATTTTCTCTCACGATGGTTGCGATTCACGGAAGTTGTGACCATGCCTAGACGTTGTCCTAATTTGGTCAATCTAAATCCGTAATGCTTGATGTGTTCAACTAGTCCCAAATCAATGAGTCTCTTGATCGATCTACTAAGACTTTGCTGATGCATATTGAGCTCTCTTACTAATCCATTGAATGTATAGCTAGGGTCACCATTTGCATTGCCTTTTAGGAGTAAAAGTACCTTATTATCATTATCATGCAATTCATTCAACGTTCTGGAATTTAATGCAAAGGACTCGGTGCCATCGGTGTCATCAACCAACAGTGCCTCTTGACTTGGTAAACCACCACGCGATTCAGAATAAATGTCATCTGGTAATCTAGCACGATCTGCTTCATTATCCGTGGGAATATTTGATTCGTTGGACACTGATTTATATTTTCTACCATTTTCTCCAATATTAGCCTTTTCGATTCATTAGGGAATATCGTTTAATTTCAAAGACAGGGTGAAGATTCTTGTGATGATATGTACAAAATAACGCCGCCAATAGGGAGTTTGCAATCTTGTAGTATATACATGGCATGAATTTATTCGTCAAATGATGGTGATGGTCAGCGGAGGGACAATTTTTAGTTCGACAAGGCTTAGATTAGATCCTTTTATACTCCATGACACTAGCCGTCTTCGAATCACAAAAAATATAGTATAATCCCTCATAATACGTATAAATCATTTTTGCTAACTAATTTAGGGATAATGAGATAATGAAGGAACTAATTTGCAGTAAGCTCTTTGTGATAAACCTGCTATTTCTTGTTGGTGCCCCTTTTCTAATTTTCGCCGAGAATCAACAGACTGAAATCCAAGCCCAAGATGAACCTAGTTTCGTGGTTCTAAATTCAAGCAGCACAAATGGTCATGAAAATGACACCGGTGTCGCTAGCAATGATACACCATCGGAAGAAAAAATGCAGATACAAATCTGTGACTCATCTCATCCTTGCTGAAAGTTCTGTGCAAGAAAAGAGCACTAACCAAATCCTTTAGTATTATCTAAGTCGAATGGTAGCAATATATATGTGTGCATTATCCATTACTAGTAACATGTCCGAATACGTAGACGGCACATTTAGATGTACAGTATGCGCAAAGGAGTTCCTTACAAAAAAGGATGCTGATTCTCATTATCACGAAGATCACTCTACTGAAGTCGTCGATATACACGAATAAATATTAAATTTAGTTAGGACCACAGTGCTGACCAATTATGATTAAGTAGGTTTTAAAGTCGAGCCATTTAACACACTCACATGGAAAGTGATCGAAATTTAAAATCTTCAAGCTTTCCATAGAGCACTCTTTTCCCAAATCATATCTAATTTATTTAGACCTAATACGTTAGATGTGAACAACTACCAAAGAGACATAAAAAATGGCCTATTTTCTTTAGTGACTCATTCCTTAATTCCTGCAGCTGCCATATTATTTCCATCACCGGAAATCGCTAAGTGTTATTGTCATATCAATATCAAGTATTGCAATTAAATGACTCACGACTTTATGTCTCTTATTAAGGGATCATGACGTAAATTGGTTCATATCTATCCACTATGATAATTGTTACTAATAATTCCTACTTCATTTATTATGGCATCTCAATTGAAACTAATATTATAACATTCAATCGAACCTGTTATTATATCGAAAACTGCATCCATGAATATTATCATGCTGGAATGTAACAATAACTATGGAAATAATAGTAGAAATGATTTGCGTAAAGTTTGTGAAGCGGCTTTATCTGCGAGTAGAAACGTAATATTTGCCGCTTTGGTGAATACAAATGGGATATTGATTGTTGGCAAATATAGGTGTGATCATCCTTCCAAATTTTCTAGGTCATCTTCTGAAAAGATTAGTACTACAGATGTATCTAAGGGTTGTGTATTCTATCTGGAACGATTACTGCCATATTTAATGGGGGCTGGAAGAGTAAACAATAATAGTAACAAAAATGGTGGGAACCTGACAAAAAGAGATGGAGAACGAATAGAATTAGATCTGTTAAATGTAGATGGAAAAGTCAAGACGGCTATTACCCAAATTCCAGAACTCCCAAATATGTTTTTGTGTGTCGAGTACATTTCAAGTTAAGAATTGCTACAAATAAATTTCTGCTTTGAATCGATCACGACATCTGCAACTTTGCTTATTGAAGCCAACAACCTTTATTTGACGTAGAAAAGAGGGTCGCGATGCATCATTTGGAACAAAGATTTAGACGCACATAGAATCATGCAATAGCCGATCCCTGATTTTTAGATTTAGTGAATAACATTATAGTAGTTAGTTGGTTGCTAAACAATTCTATTGCAAAACTTCAGAAATTAGCATCATTTGCATAAACCCAGGTTGCTGAAAGAGTTGTAATTATTAGTGTTTTGCTCAATCATTCAGCTAAAGCAAACTCTCTGCAAGAATTGTAAAATTGAAGAGAACAAAAACAAATTGATTTACATCAAGAAGATGGTCTTTTTTCTGATGACGAAGTATGAACAATCTGAGCGTATATTAAGAGCAAGGAGTAGATAGCATTTAAGAGGACCAAACAGGTCGGTTTTGATGTTAAATTCCATTGTACCTAAGAAAGCAGTTATTTCACTAATGCTTGCAAGAATATTTTATACTGTAAATTGGTTTAATGTCCCCGCTATATTCATTTTCATAGCCGTTGATTTTGATGATGACATCTCTATATTAGGACTAATAACTGCGAGCTTTTTTATCGGTGTTGGTCTATTTCAGGTTCTTGCCGGAATCCTAGCTGCCAAATATTCTCCAAGAAAAATCGCCATTCTTGGTATCGCGATTGCTTCCACCGCAGTTTTTTTCTCTGCATTTTCAATAGATTTGTTGTCTATCGCAGTACTAAGATTTATTGTCGGATTAGGGATGGCATTTTTCTTTGGTCCAAGTGTTATTTTAATTTCAGAGTATGTGGGAAAGCAATCTGAAGGCTTAGGTATGGGGCTACTAAATTCAGCTCATGCCATTGGTGGAATCATCGGCCTCTTCGTATGGGTCTTAGTGGCAGAGTTCTTTGGATGGAGAATGAGTATAGTTCTGAGTGCAATAGCTGGTTTCATTACCTTAATTATACTACAAGTATGGTTACCGAAGACAACTATTCCTCGCCATATGAAACGGGAAAAAACAGGGCCTGACTTGATCGACAAATACAAAACTAAGACACAAGATATCGATAGCGAAATTAACGTTGAAAAACGAGGATCTAATTTGAAGATCAAGTTTGACCACGTACAAAATATACTTCTTAACAGGTCGCTTCTCAAACTTGGTCTGGTATTGCTTGGATTTCAAGTTGGTTCAGGTCTGATCTGGTCATTTATCGTATTTTATCTTGCAGACCACATTAAAATAGACCCGGCAATAGCAGGTCTAATAGGAAGTCTCAATTTAATTGTGGCCCTAATATCCTCTCCGATAGTTGGAAAAGCATATGACAGGCTAGGAAATGCAAGAAAGCTACTGGCAATATCTGGAATCATATCTGCGGTTAGCGTAATGATGATTGGGCTCATGCAATCTCAAGTTTATCTAATTGGTATTTCAGTTGTTGTAGCAGGTTTCTTTCTATCGTGGGGTTTTGTTATAGTCTATGTTAAGGCTAAACAAGTGAACACTCAAACTCCACCTGCCTACCAGACGCTTTCTGTAAGTTATGTTAATGGTATTTCCTTATTTGGTGCCTTTTGGATACCTATTCTTTTTGCTTCCATAATTAATCAATTTGGATACGTGAGCGCTTGGATTGTGGGAGGAATTATATTCCTTGCATTGGTCATTCCAATCTTAACATTAAAAGAATAATTTTGCGTCTAGTGTAGGTGAAGTGGTCGATATGAAAAGAGGCTCAGATCATCTTGTGCCACAGTAATTTTTTCAAATTTTGGTCATGAAAAACCCATTATCAAGGTATCGAAATGTAATTTAATCCACCACGGAGTGGCATACGAGTATCGTTAAATGAGAACTAGA
Source organism: Nitrososphaerales archaeon (assembly GCA_029237515.1). Lineage (GTDB taxonomy): Archaea > Thermoproteota > Nitrososphaeria > Nitrososphaerales > Nitrososphaeraceae > TH5896. The sequence goes on along the minus strand of JARBAV010000166.1, from coordinate 4,398 downwards.
TATCGGCAAATTTCTAAATCAAATAGGGCACAATTATTAGTCATACCATAATTAACATGGCTTGACTCAATGACTACCGATAATTAGATCAATAAATATGCTCATTCATAACTATTAACAAGAATTAGACCAATATGTAATTGGTGAGCTAGATATCAACTAACGATACAACAGAGGGGCTTACAACTTATGACAATCCAGCTTGCAGTGAAGGAATTGTTGACGGTGCTGACATACTTGAAAGCGCATACGAACACGTTGCGCGCGATTCGTCATTTGAAAGTTTCAAATATGATATCATAGACCTGGTGGATCCAATACGGCTGGCTGCGGTGGGTGATCGGTATCCATATCATACTTCTACTCAAGGTGTCGTGCTTTACAAAAAACGAGGTTGTGAACATAGCTTCTTAAAGCTGCACTGGACCGTACTATCGTCGCCGTTGTCGTCTTGCAAAGCAAGTAATGAAGGAGAGCTCCAAACCAAAAGATCTCTTAAGGAAAGCCTGTCATATGATCCAGAAAATACGTTAGTTTCCTGTACAGAAGAAGAAGCGTTTGACTTTCTATACAGCTTATATGGCTCCAATAGGAATTCGGACGTTACAGATGAAGAAATAGATCAGATTCTGAAAATTTATCTTCCAAACAAGTCTATTTCAAGATAAGTCCTGTAATATTCCACGAACAGGTTCAAAGAAGATTCTATTTTAGGCGTTAGCAAAACCAGTTAACTAATTTGCAGCGTATTATTCGACCACTCATTTAAGCCGTTTCGATTGTGTTATAAAAATCTGTCATGAAATCATATTTCAATCCCGTATTCGCATTAAATCCAATACGAAAAATGATTGTCAATAAAACATGAATTCATGTTTAGCTTCCAATAAATTTATTAAAATTATTCGGAGAATAACTTATGCCGTTGTCTGTTGATGAGCTGCAGGAGATACGAATTGTATTTCAAGGTTTACAAACTTTGTATGAAACGTACCTTCCTAAGGCAGATCCATTGCTAATAAATGACCTACTAGTTCGTGAACAGAAAAATTACCGACCAAACGTCCCACTACCTACATCTTATTACGTGGTTGAAATATCAACTAATGACGGTAAAGAGTTTGAGAAAATAAGAGAAGTGATTCATCAGAAAACTGGTTTGTTTCCTTCAATTTATGACAATGGTACCCGTTACGTGGTGAAGATGGAGTTGAATCTCGAAATTCTGAGAAGTATTTGTAATTCTGATGAGAGTATAATAATGGTGACCGGGCGTTATACAGAAGTAAACCAGAAATAGCTAAATTCGCTATTCTAGCATGGAATCCCTAGTGAAACTGACGGAAGTTCAGAACGAGGTGGATATCAGTTGATCATGCATAGTTTGAACAATATAAGTACAGTAAGCATGTTTGTTCACTCAATTCATCATAGGAGGTAACAGGTGCCTTCTTATGCCATAAAGCCGTCTATAAATATCCTAAAGATGAGCCCTCAACATCCAGGCCATTTTCTCATGGATTTCCATCAATCCAGTTAAGAAATCATTCGTACCGATATCATGATACTTTGTATCACATATTTCGAGGTCTGAACGTAGACAGCGAATAATTTGTTCGTGGTCACTTAATAATTTAGAAATCATCTTGAGGTCCCCTGGATACTCTCCAGGACTCTCTTTGAGCCTGGATTCCTTGACGAATTCAGTCAACGTAGCTATTGACATACCTCCGAGTGTCCTAGTACGCTCTGCTATCTCATCGATCAATTCATCAAGTTTTTCATACTGTTCTTGAAAAAATTTATGTCTGTCATTAAAGTGAGAACCTATCACGTTCCAATGATAATTTCTCGTTTTAGTATACAAGATATACTCATCTGCAAGTAATGTGTTCAGGATCTTGACAACTCCTTCTCTATTCTGCTGAGAAATTCCTATATTCAAGTCACCCTTTGTCTTTTCAAGTGTTCTTAATGTCATTTTATTACACCATTCTTATGGTTTTAATATATAAAAAAGATCCCAGACCTAGTTCGAGCTGAGAGGAATCAAATCTCATTTGGGATGCCTAATCTGAATATCTTAACATACTAAATGATATGCCTTTTTGTTGATTTCATCACAAATCAATTTGTAGCAACCACAGATGAGATATAATTCTTAGCGTAAGGTTATAGAAAACTTTTATAGAATTCATAATACATTTATTAATATTTTTCTAATACTATATTAATTACGATGAAACAACCAAGACAACAACATAGAAGCCGATCGGAGATTATAGCGTCTATTCTTGCAACAGCAAACGGTAACCGGATAAGGCAGACCGAAATACTCTACAAAACATATCTTTCGCATACGCTCCTAAAGGACTATTTGTTGTTCTTGATTGAAAACGATTTGATAGAATATACTACAGGGGACAGAACGTTCAAAACTACTGAGAAGGGCATGCGTTTTCTTAGGATGTATTCACAGATGAATGATCTGATGGTTATTAAACAACGACAACTCGTACAATCCAATACATAAAAGCATCTTAAAATGCATACCCTGTTAGTTGTAAATTATCATAACTGGCAACCCGATCTTCAGAGGTGTCGAGCTACTATCATAAAACCTCTTACTGCAAACTTGAATACAAATATTTTTCTGTAAATTCTCACTGTATTTTCTTAGCGTATTATTATATATTCTTGAACGACAACTAAATTATTGTCTTGGGCTCACTAATGGATAAGTTTCCACATTGCATAAACAACAGTTTAAGAAATCATGGAATCACGAAAGTACTCTTGATCAATAGTGATTATGAACCCGCAATGATCTTGAAGAAAGGTTTAGAGAAATATGGCTTCGAAGTTTATTGTTGTGCAAACGTATTGACTGCAATCCAGGATATTGAGAAAACCAGAAGGGTAAATTACGAGATGATATTGTGCGATATCCAAAAATGTGATACTGAATATCTGTTATTTGCTAAACAAGTAAGAGAATTTAGCCACACTGTGAAAATATTCCTTTTGAGCCCTTGTGAATTTGAAGACGTTGTAATACGGAATGCCATAATGGCAGGTGTTAATGAGATAATAAAGAAACCGATTTCAGAAGAAAAGTTGAACATCATTTTGCAAGATTATATAGACGGAATCAAAAATCCACTAGATTCGACACTTAAACTATGATCATTGCTTCCACATTCGGTCTGCTATTATTCGATCGATTCATGTGTCACACATTTGTTTTTGATGGTTGAACCAGCTTGAGATAGCGATTCACCGCCTGCTATTTAATTAGGGGATAAATCTACTAATATAAATGGCATAAGGTAATGAGTTTTGCAAAGGTCATTGTATATTGTCCTTGTAAATCTTCATTACTAATTATACACGAGAATATTTGCATATTATATAAAAGAATAATGCATACAATTTATCGTAGGCAAAAATGCCCCGGAATACTCGAAACGGAAACTTGTCAAATGAACCGACATCCATGCAACAAACGGTCAAAAGTGCGAAATTTGGAAAACAGAAGCAAAAGCCCGAAACATTAATTTCGCAATTGGACATTGAGATTGAATGTCCTAGATGCAATGAGATCTTGGAGCTTTATTCCGATTTTGATAGACTTTACTATTATTGCGAAAGCTGTAGATTGCATCTTCGCGTTGGATAGACAACTGAAAACTGATATGTGTGCAGTTTTTCAGTCGCAAAATCTTTTTTCCCTACTGTGAAGCATAATTTTAAGTGCTGTCGAAGGAAATGATTGGATCAAATAATTCATCCGTTTAGCTCAAATCTTAAATTCTCTCATTAACCGACTATTGAGAGCAGGATCACTTGCACTAAAATCTGATACCACAATAATCCGCTTTCTTTTAGAATGTCAATGCATAAAAAACCGATAAAATGTACTAGAAAAGCATATAATCTTATCTTAAAGATGTTCTTAACCCATAAATAATATGTATCATTCTTGCAGAAGAATATGAAGTCAGACTATGCACTAGCCTTAGCGGCGATATTGATATTAGGTGGATTGGTACCCGGACTTACTATAGCCTCGCAGGTCTCTTTTGCGCAAGACAATGGCAGCGGTGGCGACGGTAGCAGCGGTGGCGACGGTAGCAGCGGTGGCGAAGATGGCGGCCCCGTTAGCAGAAATAACGAAGACAGGGACGACGGTAGGGAAGGTAGCGAAAGTGGCGGCGACGACAGTCCAGGCTTTATCGGTGGCACTACTAGTTCCGGCGCTACTAGTTTTACTCCTCCAGGCGGCAGTGGTGGAGATTTTGAGTGGAAGAATGGTTATCCTGACTGGAAGAATGGTGATCCTGACTGGAAGAATGGTGATCCTGACTGGAAGAATGGTGATCCTGACTGGAAGAATGG
>JARBAV010000165.1 GCA_029237515.1 Nitrososphaerales archaeon | reverse complement strand
GTAACTATCCATTTAGGGTCGATATGGAAGAAGATAGATTAAAGCTAATTGGATACTTTGGTCAAATTCGAGCTGGATTGATAAACCTTCTAAATGACAGACATGAAAGAATTGTTCCTGATATCTCTGAATGGGAGGTGACCGAATGCGATTTTAACAAAGATATCAAGGTTGGTGATTTTCTTCACATGACAGCACTTAAAATTAGAATAAAGCATCTTGATCACCTTCTTGGCATATATGTCAAGGCGATGGGGCAGAGTACCGTTTTTAGAGTAGAAGAAACTAAGCGACCTAGCATTAGAGTGACGGAGTTTATTACAGATACTTTCAATCCTACGGAAAGATTATGGTCAGAGATGGCTGATCAAAGGCGGCAAATCAACGAAATATACCATATAGTTTCGAAGCTATTTGCACCTCAGAATTCTACCGAGGAAAAGAGCGTGAACCGAAGATTTGGAAAATAAGGAACAGAAATATTCAAGTGACGAGAATAACACCCGCTATAAATCTGGTAACGAAGTTGTCCAAAGCAACAGTACCGAAAAATGTCATGCTACAGAAATCGATCTAGATTTGCAGGATATCGAGGGAATAGGCCCAACTACTGCAAAGAAGCTCAAAGAGGCAGGCATTACTTCCGTATTGGGTCTGGCGGTAACCAGCGCAGAACAATTAGCAGTAGACATCAGTTTTTCCAAGGATACTGCTGCAGCTTTCATTGTGGGAGCACAAAATCTGCTTAGAGAATCGAATGTGTTAGAGAAGGAATTTGTTACTGCTGATTTTGTTCTCAAAGAAAGGAAATCTATGCTGAGGTGTTCCACCGGTTCTAAGTCTTTGGATGGTTTATTGCTGGGTGGAATAGAAACCCAAGCTGTTACAGAATTTTATGGAGAATTTGGTTCAGGTAAATCACAAATTTGTCATACATTATGTGCCATGGCATCAAGGCCTCAAAGTGAAAAAGGATTTGATGGAAAAGTAATATATGTTGATACAGAAGGAACATTCAGACCGGAAAGATTACAGCAAATCGCCACCGCTAGAGGCTTTAACGCTCCAGAAATATTGAAAAATACTGCAATATGCAAAGTATACAACAGCACTCAATTAGAATTGATTATAAAAGATCTTGGCAGACAAATAAACAAATTCAAAGCCAAATTAATAATTGTAGATAGTGTCATCTCACTTCATCGCGCAGAGTATTTGGGGAGGGGTACACTTGCGGATAGGCAGCAGAGGCTGAATTCGATTCTGCACAAACTCGTTAGGATTGCTGAAATATATAATATTGCTGTGGTCATTACTAATCAAGTGCAGTCATCTCCTGACGCATTCTTCGGAGATCCAACAAAGGCAGCAGGTGGGAATGTGATAGGTCATACATCGACGTATAGAATATACCTTAGAAAATCAGGTGAAAATAGAATAGCGAAGATGATCGATTCTCCGTATCATCCTTATTCTGATACTAGCTTCACCATTAATAATAGAGGTATAGACGATGTAGAAGATTATATGAATAGAGAGAAACTAGAAGGACTTCTAGACCCAAATTTGCAACTCGATACAGTAGGTGGGATAGAAGAAAATGGTTTTAACGATTCCAAAAAAAAGTACTCTGGGTAGTTCTCACTAATCTTTTGAGACTTGACTCAAACACAAAATTGGTGCGCACTTTTGGAGCATACTAATAATGATATAACAACTATGGAATGATGTAGCAGCTATGACGCTATGACGGGCTGTGACGTGCTAATATCAACTTTGGATGCGCTCCTTAGGAGCGCATCATAGGTTTTTGATTTTTTATGCAATAGGTTTTTGATTTAGAGGCTAAGACATTTTTTCTCGAGTTTTAAATTGACTCTCCATCTCACGAGAGTGAGGCTAGAGGATTTGAGCCAGTTTATTGTTTAGAGTACTTAAAAGGATCGAGTTTAGTGGATTCCATAATATAAGCTAGCACAACCGGAAATACCTCTTCGTCATGATATATATTGACCAGTCTCATCATCTTCTATATCATGATATCTATTTGGACTACTTCACAGCGATTTGGAAATATACCTCCTTTGTTATACTAAAATCCATGACATACCCTATTATTTTCTGATGTACATTTTGTGTGAGACATTTCATAAATATCTCTTGTCTGTTCTGGTTTAACGCCGTAGCAAATATTATCTTGACACTTAGGATGCAAAGCTCGACAATTAGATAATTTATTATCCGATCTATTACCATTCTTGTGATCGAAATCTCGATCCCAGTGATCCATAAACTTACCGCAAATAGCACACTTGTAATCTTGATCAGAGAGGGCTTCCTTCTTTTTTTCTGATGAAAAATCTTCTCTAGTTTTATTTCTCTTGGCTACTAGTATTATTAATATCACAAGAAGAATTAACAAACTGAAGATCATGAATGTCAAACGTTCGTTGTCGTTATAGACTCTACTTGTTAATCCGAAGTATGTAGTACCTAGACTGATGAAGAGTAAAAGAAGACTGATCTTTGCTCTAGATTTTGTACTTCTTTTCTTCCACCTAAGACCAATTAGAATCAAGTCAGTAATAAACATTACACCATAAAAACTCCAGAAATACAGAGACGAATTGAATGTAGAATTTTCTACTTGACGCTCCGTAATAGGATCATTGTTACCATTAGAGAGGCTTCCTGTGACTCCTTCGTCACTTCCAGAACACGAGTCGAAGCCATCATCATATCCTTCCATAAATTCATCAGAATGATCTGCTGGGCCTTTTTCAGGTTGTTTGATATATCTATCTAAAGGATTAGATATTCTAGCATCATCACAACCGTGATCATAACCTGATTCGTACGGATCATTACTGGAAGCATAAATTGGCTGGTTGAATAAGACTATGCCCGCTAAAATAACAGTCAGTGTAAAAGTGGATATAATCCCCTCTCTTATAGTTCGTCTATCGATCCCGTGAATTCATCAGCACGTTCTTCACCGCACCAAAATTGGCAAATACTTTTCTTC
>JARBAV010000164.1 GCA_029237515.1 Nitrososphaerales archaeon | reverse complement strand
ATTGATCGTCTTCTTCAGCAGTTAAATTGAACATACTTTCAGTGCTGTGAGCAGTCGTCATCATGACTATAGACCTTTCCTTGAGCGCCATCTTTTGGAATTTTTCCCAGCCCATTTCATTCACCAGATACCGCATTCTATTCCTAGCCATATTTTCTCTGTTTCCATTCCTGTCAAAGAGTCTAATGACTGCCATACATGTAGCCAGGAGTTTGGCTTCAGGCGTGAACTCTTCTAGCAAATGGCCTATAAAGGAAGCAGCACCTAAACCACCGCCAAGATAGATCCTAAAACCTCGAGAGCCATCTTTTGTCATAGGGACAAGACCGATATCTGCAATTCTAACCAGACCATGCTTCTCACAGCACGCGAAGTTGATCTTAAACTTCCTAGGTAAGTTTTGGCACATAGGATTACGTAGGAAGAACCGAGCTATAGCCTTAGAATAAGGCGTAGAATCAAATTCCTCATCGGGACAGACTCCCGCAAGGTGGCTACACATTACATTCCTAACGGTGTTACCACAGGCCTCTCGACTCGTCAGGCCAACTTCAACCAATCCTCTCATCACTTCACTGACATCTTCCAGCTGAACCCAATGTAGCTGAATATTTTGCCTGGTAGATACATGTGCTGATCCGATCGAAAATGCTTCTGACAAAGAGGCTAGTTTTTCTAATTGGATTGGAAGTATTTCACCACCGGGAACCTTAATCCTTACCATGCTGTAATCCATTTGGAGACGTGAGCCATACGCACCGTGTTGTAGTCGAAATCTGCGGAATTCATCTTCGGACAGTTTGCCAGTCCTGAATAATTTTACTTTCTCAGCAAAAATACTAGTTTCCTCTTCCTTTCCCCACCGAGGATTTGGTCGGGGTTTCGGAACGTGTTTTTGATGAGGACGGCTGGCATCTTTTCTCGTTTTCAATTTGTCTTACCTCCACGCAAAAACCATATATTGTTTGTGGAAGGGAAGTGAGAATGGAAGGAACTGACAGTTCTGCGGCAAGAATCGGCCTTTAATCAGTATGCATACGATACCTGACACTTAAGTTTCTTTTTTAAATCTCACTTCAATAATTCTTGTCCGAATATAGCTGATGCCAAAAAGCTTACTAACATCTCAACTAGATACTCTTACACTTATATTTCAAACATATTCTGATATGAAGAAGAGGTTATGGGAAAGCTAAATTTTCCAAAGGAATTAAAGTATATTATAATTGCCGTGGTTATTGTGGCTCTAGTTTGGGTAGCGATTAGACTCTCCTTTGGAGTAATAAACCCTTTTTATGTCGTAGCCAGTGAAAGCATGGTGCCGAGACTAAATGTAGGGGATTTCGTCGTAGTGAGCCACAATATCCCATTTGACGAATTAAATGAAGGTGATATTATAGTCTTTAAGGAACCAGTACCTGATGGTGAAGAAGCGGATGCTATAGTACATAGGGTTAAAGAGATCTTGACTGATCCGGAAGACAACCTCGTAATCGTTACCAAAGGTGACGCTAATTCGGGATCTATCCCTGGTATAGATTTTCCCATTTACGAATCAAATTATGTGGGGAAGGTGGTTGTGGACATTCCAAAACTAGGCTTGGTAACCAAAGCAATTAGCCCGCCAGTTAACTATATAATTATAGCAATAATAGTTGTGATCCTGTTCTTTCTATTCAAAAAAGGTAAAGACAAGACACGGTGATCGCGGCAATATGTTGTGGAAACAGTTGTCAACAAGTAGCACATCTATTTACCCGGTAGTTCGCCCTGGTTCTAGTGACATCAGTTCAATAGTTCTATCTGACTAAGTATAATTGAAGCCAATTCCTTACCGTTCTTATACCTACAGCCAACATCAAATTGTCATCTGATTGACGTATAAATATTGAATAGGTAGTTATTTAACATGAAATTGAATGGCATTAGATGCGGCTGTAGGTGTATTAACTGTAAAGAAACAAAATTGATGAGTTTTACATTTAGAACATCTGATGTCTATGATGATATCCATCACACGTGTTTGGCTTGTGGAACTCACTTCAACCATCTCGATGGTGAGACCTATGTTAATTGCAGACAATGCGCCTCACAATGAAAGTTTATTTCGATTTAAACCCATCTGTGAGTTTCTTATGGTAGGTTGAATTACAAATCTTGTCGGCTGCTTCGGGCGAAAACTCTCTAACTTTTTTGATTCTCTTTTTATCATAAATAGTTGAAAGGAATCTGAAACAAATTGGACAAACCTCCTCCAACTTTCAAACACCCATCGAAGCCTTTTTCACAATCGGTACCGTGATTGAAGACCGACTTTGACTACGAGAAATGCCACCGAAAGGCATGGGGAATTCAGGAAGATTTGATTCAATAAATCTTTCATTTTTAAGCTCGTAAGTTTTTCCATCGTAGGTGCACTTGATCATGGAGATGTCTTCGATATTTCCTACTTTTTCAATCGACTTGTAGTATTCCACAAGTTTCCTGGGTTCATATACTGTTTGCCCCTTCCTCACATAACGTTTTTTCTTCATAAACTTGAATGCAAATATCGTGTATCTACGTTTGTAATAGCCGAACATGTTTTGGATCAAGATGCATCTTCGAATCTGATCCTGAGGTACATAGAGAGCATCACCAGTTCCTGACTTCGCTTCTATGGACAACAAAACTGACTTCTTATTATTGACTGCGACTATGTCGGGAAGACCAGCACTAGATCCTCCAAGCCTTCTGGCGCACCAGTCTCCAATATTGAGACGTTGCACCAAGGAATGCTCGTAACTATATCCTCTACTTCTGCGAAAGCTGCTCAATCCGAATCAATAACCCTCCTCCATTATGTAAATTAGATCTAAGCATAATCTAGTCTGTATCAAGCCGGTAGAAACCAGAGCGTCTGTAATATACTTTATCATAGTCATCCATTGGTAAATTCTCAAGTTTATATCAGTATGTTTATGTTTGAAAGTTAGAAGGTCAGAACTTGTAGGCCAAGTTTGGGCGCATTAGTATTTCCCTTCTCGATATTACTACCAATCCTGAAAGCGCTTGGCTTGGCCCAATTTTTCCTCATACTTCATGAGTACCTTATTCCCATATTTCTAGATGAAACTAATAGTTACTACACGAAAACCAGAAGAACGGAACAGGGTTTGATAGAAATATTTCAAATCCCGGTTTTACTTTGCCGGATGATTCTTGCAAGTCCGAT
>JARBAV010000163.1 GCA_029237515.1 Nitrososphaerales archaeon | reverse complement strand
TTACTCAATTCTCACTGATCGCCTCTTTTTTTGACTCGCCCAAATTCATTTCATCTATATCCAACTTATCATTAGAAGAATAAAAGCCAAGTCTAATGATGCCATTGAACCGATAATTATACCCAAGGATAATTTTGATCTAAAGCCCGAGATTCGATGAGCTGTCTTTTCTAGATGTTTACCGTTTTGCTGCATGCGGTCAACTTGCTTTCTTATTTCGTCTACCGTCACTAATTTTATCATAAGATAATGAGTCACTTAGTCGATATATATCGAAATTCCCAAATCATACCCAAATTTATCCCAAATCATGACAACAGCTTTCACCTTTTGAAAATAAAAAGGACAATTTCCTTCAAGTCATATTTCGACTAATTCATGAATTGTCTCCAAAACCAGGACCGATTTTTTTTCCTGCTTCTCCAAGTACTCCAAAACTCAACCACAATTAAGAGAAATTATTGTGTTATGTGCCTATTTCCTAGTAATCCATAACAATACTGCTAATCCGACAGATTGAGCTGAATTTATAGCAAAAAGATAAGGAGCTGCAGAATCAACTATATCTTTTATTGCTGGTCCCGCTAGGTACAACTGCGACCAGAATATTACGATGACTATATTTTGCACAATGAATAACGCGGCCACTATAATTAATCCATAAGTGAAATATGATTTTACCAATCGAATATTCTGTATATATGTAAACATAACCCCGCCAAGTAGCCCAATGTTCAGCAAAGCAGCAACGGCTGCTGCAATCATAAAATCCATGTTATGTTATTCTAATCCATATGATGTTCAATGTAATACCTAATTTACTTTTTCCCAAATTTAACCAGTATCTCCATAAATGAGTCATAGTTCTTTTCCATGAGTGGAGTTAGAAAATATGTTGCACCATACGTGTCCTCATTATCAGTAATCACTAAGCCATTCTTCGAGAGTACGTCCAGATGATGTATAATAGTCTTATAATCTAGACTTAACTCTTGTGCTATTTTATTAGCGTTGGCAGGATGAGAACTTATGAGTTCAAGAATTCTTGCTCTATTAATTCCTCCCCGAGTGCTAGCAATGAGATACCATAAAAGCCTTTTAAAACGTGGGTCAGTATAGCCTCCTCTCCCTCGATCGTTTCCATTGTTTGAGGATGGTCCATCACCTCTGCCGACAGCCAAGACGACTGATCTTGTCCTCCTTTAATACGTCAACTTTTACTGTCACTAAAATAGACATGACAGCGGAATGAACCCTCAGATTAACTACACGTGTAAGAAAATAACCAAATCTGAAATAAGGAATAAAATAATGATTTATGGTAACCACTTGATACAACGGCTCTAGTCTGTAGAATGTAAAAGCTCCAATGGATTTAAACTTGTTTAAGTGATTCCATGCCCTGTTAGTTTTGTGAAAAGTTGGGATTAATTTGGGAATAATCCGGGCATAATTTGGGAATTTGCTTAAGTAGAATATTACAGACGAAGGCATTAATGTTATTAACAAAACAGAACATGAAACGAATCAAAAATAATGATTCGCGAAATATGGTAACGAACAATCGACATCTAAGAAAAGTGATTAATATCAAGGCGGGAAAAGGATCAATAGCCATTGCAAGTTTGATGGGAACTATTCTCGTCTTTTCAATAGTGTCAACCATCTCACAATTCGAGCAACAACAAGCATTTGCCTACGGACTTCTGACAGAGGGAGCTTCATCACCCCCTTCGCCGTCATCGGCATCTGATGCTACAGAAGGCGGCTCAGTGAAGGAAACAACCGGGGCAAATATGCCAGTAAGCACGGCATCAACGAATTCAATGGAACAAGGCACGTCCGCTCAACCTTCTTCATCTGTAAGCTCTTCCGCCTCCGCAATTCCACAACCAAACGACAATAGTACCGTAGTAAATGTCGATGCAACAAACGCCTTGTACGAACCAGCAGCTGGACTTACAAATGTATTTGGGCCAGAAGGATTATTTCCATTTCAGAACTTTAGCTGTGCAGACGCTTTGACTTGTGGAATTTCTGCTGGCGAGGACGCAAAGTTCACAGGAGTATTTGAGCAAGGTAATGCTAATAATATGACCTCGTATGAAGCAACTTATACTTCGCCGGTAACCTACGGACCACATCAAATTGCAGGGCATGAATACAAGATAACATTAACAGATCTAAACTGGAATAGTGCAGATTCTGCATTACCTACGAGGCAGCCAGAATTTGCAGCGATGGTAAATGATGTAGGATTTGATCAAATACAACATGGAGCTTCTAACATAGATAGATCAGATGTACCCCAACTATATGATGAGGCGTTCCTATATGGACATGCAATGGTAACTGATATCACGAATGGGAACAATACTGTTGTTGCTAAAGACATATTTACTCACGTAATGGTCGCTCATGTTATGGATGAAGGTGAGTATTACAGAAACTTGAAGGACAAAGCATTGAGTCCAAACATGGTGTTTCTATTCGCAGTAAATATCCCAAATAACACCGAATTACCAGGAGTCGGTTCATTGAGTGCAGAGGAGGCCCAGTCATTTACACCCTTAGCCGACGATGAATCACTAGACAATTCCCCACCCATCGACTATCCAGTAAGTGTCCCGACGCCAAGGGAGGGAGAAATCGATGGACCAGAATCCCAGTCTACAGTGTGGCCAGTTGCCAATCCAAACCAACCATTGCTCTTCACGTTCCTGGTCTATCAAAATGCGGATATAAACCTAGATTCAAGTGCAACCCAATAGCAGAGAAAGCAGGAAATGATCCAAACCCCCTTTTTACATCCCTTTTTTTTAAAGTAGCTTAAAGTTCTCGTCTCGTATGAAATCAATATCACTGTCCTACTTAGGAGTCAAATTAAGATATACATTATTTTGACTTTCAACAAATATGATTAGATTAGAGGCAACAAACCAGATGAGGGATTATTTCC
>JARBAV010000162.1 GCA_029237515.1 Nitrososphaerales archaeon | reverse complement strand
TTATTGCGAGCTCCGTATGTTTATTCTGCGAGTGATTTTCAAGAATAAAATTAGAGGTAGTTATATCTCCGTGAATTATGTTCTTGGAATGAAGCTTTGCAATGCATTCTCCTAATTTTAAGGCAAGATCAACCGAAAAGACACTCTTTAAAATTGCACCTTCGATGTACTCCATAATTATCTCATTCCGGCATGTATCCAAGAAATATACGTACGGGGATCTAATCCTTGCCTCTTTGGCCTTCGAAAGCATCTCTGCTTCATGAATAGTTCTTCTGTGCCTCAGCTCCTTATCTAAGATAGGATTCCGATAGAATCTCTGTGTTCTCAATTTTGATAGTGCTCGTTTACCGTACCAATCAATTAGCAAAAGATCTGCCTCAGACCCTTTCTTGAGTAGGATCGGAAGTTTGTCCGACAACAGTAATATAAATCTGAGCAATATCATAAAAGTGTGAGTGGGGCTGTACCAAGACCAGGAGAAAAACTGATTATACAGGAAGATTGTGCTGAGGATAAATTGAAGAATGGAATATTGACATTGACAAACCAACGACTCATTTTCGAAAAAACAGAAGGTAGAATGACAACCTTGAGCAAGAAGACTGAAGAAGTCCTGCTCGACATTCCCCTTGAAAAGATTTTAGCATCAAAGTCAGAGGGTTTTATTATTGCAAAAGTTGTTGTCGAATTAAGTGATCGTTCTTACAAGTTCGGCGTCCTAAATACAGGACATTGGGCCAAAGAAATAATGACACAAGTTAACGAAGCAAAACGAAGCTGATTGGCCTTGATTATCTCCATGTTATATTTACAGAGTCCAAACGCCATGCTTGGTCGATAAACCCATTTTCTGGCGCTACACTCACTTTCGAATTCACATGATCAATCAGGCTTGTTAGCGCAATTTGGACGCCATTGTCTCCCGCATAACGGAGAGGACAGACATGCAGTTTACTATTGTGTCTGGTGCAAACATAATTTAACATGTCTGCTAGACGTCTGTTAGCCGCTACTCCACCAACTATCATCACTTCATCCTTGTTTGTAAACGAAATAGCTCTCTCAGTGGCCTCGGCCAAAATTGCGAACGCAGTTTCCTGTAACGAGTAACATGTATTGCCGATATCAAAACTCCCACCCTTAGTACGTTTTATTGCTGCAGTAAGCAACCCGCTGAATGAAACGTCATTTCCTTTAATCGTGTACGGTATTCCGGAATACTCTTTATTGGAATTATTTGCTAATCTTTCAATCATCGGTCCACACGGGGATGAAAAGCCTAAAGACCTGCCAAATTGATCAAGTAGTTGACCTAAGGTGATGTCCAAGGTTTCTCCGAATATCCTCCACCGTTTATCAGAGTACACCAGAATCATCGTGTGTCCCCCTGAGACCAGAATGACTAAAGGATTACTTGCACCTGTC
This sequence comes from Nitrososphaerales archaeon, assembly GCA_029237515.1. GTDB lineage: Archaea > Thermoproteota > Nitrososphaeria > Nitrososphaerales > Nitrososphaeraceae > TH5896. The sequence continues at coordinate 927 of JARBAV010000162.1, read as the reverse complement.
AGCCAGGCACCCAGTTCAATGTGAGCTAATGCATGATTGACAGGCACCAATGGCTTCCTATAGTACGCGGACAAAAGGCGAGCTAGAACAGCTCCTATCCTTAGACATGGTCCCAATCCAGGGCCTGCCGAATATCCTATTATGTCTATATCTTCCAGTTTGAGAGAGGAGCGCTTAACTGCTTCTTTCAACATTCTGATGCACACATTCGCGTGATGTCTAGATGCTTCTCTTGGGTGTATACCGGAACCTTCAGGAGGCCTATAAGACGAGCGTACATCAGACAATATCTTGAAGGTTCCTTTTCTCTTTCCTTTCGTTTCTGCTATGGCACAACCGAAGGTATGAGCTGTGCTTTCTATTCCTAAGGCTAACAAAGGGAGTTCTATCTCCTATTTTCTACTCGTGGCCGAAACTATTTTGATAACATCTCTATCCCTTAACTTGTATTCTGCTCCTACTCTCTGTTTAGATCTCACATCGATAGCATAAAGGAAGCCTTTGCCCAATTGTTCATGCACCTTTCCAGCAAGCTCCTTCGCGGTAGTATCTTTTGACAATAGATAAGCATCAGGGAGTACATTCCCATTCTTGTCCGTAAGTCTGTTTTCGTCCTCAACAGGGTAAACAACAATCATCCCAAGAAGCCCGAAACACACTCTATTCAAAATCTGTTGAACTCCCGTTGAACCATACTTAATTAGAACTGCCCGTACTTTTGACAATGCATTCTTTTGGTCTTCCCGAAGTGACGCTTTTGGATTAATGTCAAATGAGCTGTCTCCAGGAAGGTACCGTAGCATTCCATTTTTCGATCCGAGCTTGAGCATGACTTCAGCCTCGGAACTGCAGGGGATGACCTCAGTCTCGAGGCTCTTCAGTCTTACCAGGTTCGGTTCAGCTGTTATGAAATCTGCCTTGTTCGCA
>JARBAV010000161.1 GCA_029237515.1 Nitrososphaerales archaeon | reverse complement strand
TTCAGACCTAGTATGCTGAATCCAATTATTCCTGCAAATACTAGTCCAATATGTAGAAACTTATTTGATGTTCGCATTAAAGATAAATCCATGAAACTTTTAGATAAGTCTTGTGGTACATCTTACGAACCTTCTCCTAAAGAATTTAGGTATATTCTCCCCTGGATTTTTAGCAGGTACAATTACTATCGAAAGTGCATCAAAATATTATGTGAGACTCAAGGATTTTTCCCCCGAGGGGGAGGTTAACGAACATATCATACATTAGTTTGCCATCATCTATGTTCTTTATATCCTCTAATGCTAGAAATTCGTTCTTTACTATTTTGTTATATGCCTCTATCTTTCCGTGTCCCATGTTAGCAAGTACAACACTTAGTTTAACTCTTTCAGTACAGTACTGTGATGAGTGAGTTGACTTAAATCCTGATGAATCTATTCCTAATTAGCATATCACCCGATGTACTTCTGCGCTCTTCTTCTCTACCTGCTGCCTAGCTGTAGACCAAACGCAGTAATTAGATTTGGATGTATTTTTGTATGAACAGTCATCATTATGTCCATCGCTGGAGCTTTGGCATCAATATTTGAAGTTAATTCCTGAAATGCAGCTTCTATGTCATTAACCACTTTTTCTGGGGTCCCAGATAATGAAACATTTGCTAGTCGATTGCTGAATAGCTCTTGAGCTTTCGAGGCCAAAACTTTTGCTGTTTGATAATCTGTAAGGTTGACTAACTCGGACTGCTGCGATGAGGACATATCGCCCATAGACATTGACATACCGCCCATTGATGGTGCAGATTGCCTTTGCATTCCAATGGTTGCGCCGTTTGATGGACCTGCATGCATTCCTTTTTTCATCATGCCTGTAGAGATGTTGCCACCATTACCACCCATATCCATAGAGGACATTGAATGCATCCCACCACTGCCCATATCCATAGAGGACATTCCTCCGCCACCAGGTCCCATCATCATGGACATGTTTGTCATGTCAAATCCAACCGCGTAGGCATCTCCATAGTTTCTAAGAACTCCATCCAGTAATTCTACTAACCTCAATGCCTGAATTGACGAATTACTTGATTTTTCTGGATCAATTCTTGCAGTGACTATCTCATCAAGAATACCATTCAAATCGCTTACTGTAAAATTAATGTTACCAGCCATACTGGGATTGGAATTAGATTCAGTAGAAGTCTTTAAAGTGGCCAAGGCGGTATTAAGATCATCCGACAACCTTGGATTTCGCTCTACAATTTCCCTAGTTACATTATCTGTTATAAGTTCTAATGCTCTGTTTGCGTGTTGGTTAGCCAACGACACATTGTTAACTGCCAAATCTTCCTGGACCAACTGAGCCTCACCTTTAAGAGCGTCAACTAAGGCGAGAAATTTTGCACTTTCATCGGATGAAAAGTTGTGTCCTGATACAAGAGAACTATTGAATCCAATTAACAAAATAAGAGCAGACACAAAAAATCCCGAAAAAAAGTTTTTGTTTAATTTTTTTATTCTCATAACAGATGTTTATCAAAATACGTAAATATGTTTTATGGTACAAGGTTCGAATTGAATGTTAATAATTTCGGATAGGACAGTACAAGATTCGTATATGATATCAAATACTGTCATTCACTAGCTTGCTAAATAGGATGATAATGTATATTGTCCTTTAATTGTTAAGTTTTATAGATTTTTTTCTTTATCTGATCAATTGTATCGTGCATGACATGGCTAAGAATACAATACTTTCTGGTAGCGTTCAATCCAAATCCAAAGCCAGAGGAATCGGAACTTCTTCCAAGATTATGTATTATTTATCACAACCATACTCACCAAGGCTGTCAGTTGGAAAAACGTTAAGTTATCATACAAGATATATGAACTAACAGAGAACCGATGAGATCACTGATTTCTTTTCGTTAATATGATATGGTATGTATTACAGTTAATGCGAACAAAGTAAATGGTATTACTGCTTTAAATCTTTACTAGAAGAATTTTGCTACATTTTATTTATGATCCAACTTCAATTGTAGTATTTGCAGATGCGGGCCTTATATGGCTAAACAGTAAACAGATATTTCAATTAGATATTTTCCCACCTGATTAAATTGGTAGTTAAGCGCAGGTATTGTCATGAATCCATCTGCAGCATATAAAAGAACTAATAGTTGTCATGTCTGGTTAGTAGCCTGAAATACTTTTTGTGAGAGGAATGAGTCTTACGAAAAAGAGAAGAGTAGTGACAAGAGCCATTCACAAGAGACACAGTCTCCTTTTTGAATTTTTTAAGATGATTGGTTAGTGAGGATCTAGCAAACGAAGACGCTGAAGGTATTGAACATCATTTTAGTACTGAGTCACTAGAAAAGCTTGAAAAATTTGTAAAGGATCTTGAAGTGCCAGAATTGAAGATCTAAGTAAACATGTACCCGAGTTTGAATGTTCTAGTTCTGTTTAGCATTTAGGATATATCGTAAAATAGTCGGAGTAGATACATCTTATTTTATACGGTGAAGGACGAAAATGGGTCAAGTTATAAAAAAGATCTTATTACCGTGGACTTAAAGCTAAGCGTAGCATGTTTCTGAGTACTCCTGTTCGAATATTAGGATTCTCAACTGAGTCTTGTTACGTTTTTCTTGTCCTAATTCTGGGCATGATTTATATTTTTACCATGGCT
>JARBAV010000160.1 GCA_029237515.1 Nitrososphaerales archaeon | reverse complement strand
GTATTTCTATTAATGGATTCATCTAGAGTATTATCATTATTATGACTAAGAACGATAGAATCAAGTTCATCGAATTTCTTGTAAAGAGCGTCTGCCTCTTTGTATCTCAATTCCTCGATTCCTTCATTTCTTACCGTAAAATTATCATTAGAAACTGAAATGCTTAGATTGAACGAGGAATTGACTCTATAATATTTTCTGTCTGGAGCACCTAGATCGCTCCTCATAGCATAAGATTCAATCAAACCGGTATCTTCCAAAATCTTTACATGGCGCAAGATTGCCTGTTGACCTGTTCGTATCTCCTTAGCTAGTTGGTTAAAATACATAGGTTCATGTGAGATCAGGTTCAAAATCCTTCTTCTCGTTTCATTGCCTAGAACATCTAAAAGCACACTAGTGTCTGCTAGCGGAGGCGTACGATTCATTATCTTCTTTCTTATCATAATTCTAATCCCTTCTCACTTTGTTTTCCTGTACATTCCTCCTCGATTTTCTCTCCACTAATAATCCAAATCAGACTCCGTAATCTCGACCATAATTCTTGCAGCCATCATATTTCTATCTTGTATGTCTACTGCTTCAGTTACATACTCACTTAACAACGCGTTGTAAGTTTGTAATCGTCGTTGCGAATACATATTCCTAGTGTTCACTCCGTTACTAACAATTAGTGTTTATTATATTTAATTTTTACTGATGTCACCTTCTTAGGTATGAACAAACCTCGAGCTTCTATATACTATTACAATCCTAATTCAAGATTCAAATATTGTCATATTGATATTCGGAATTATTTTTATTGTAATAATAATAATAGCAATCAAATGGGTTGTCTAAATATATTGCATGCTATAGTTAAACCGCTTTATATGCAATGCATTGTTCTCTCTTGAATATCAAGACCCGTTACTCATGGTATGTGAGTAACACTTAAATTATGATTTGTCATAAAATAGTATTGGTGACGTATTAGATAATGAGTTTCTGGGACATAGAACCTTCCGATTGGTTTAAGAAATACTTCCAGGGCAGATCGGGTTTTGATGATGTATTTAAGAGCTTTGATGAGATGAGAAATCGTATGGAAAGAGAATTTGAAGAAGGATTTAAGCAATTTGAATCAAGCACTCCTAAAGATTTAGTTAGAGAATATGAAACGCCAGAAGGAGCAAAAGTGCGAGAATATGGCCCATTTGTGTATGGGTATTCCATGACCGTTGGGCCAGACGGTAGACCTAAAGTAAGAGAATTCGGAAATGTCAAATCACCATTCCGAGAGGGACGGAGCGGATTAGGAAAAGGAATGTTTGGTACTAGGCCATTAATATCTTCTGAAAGAGAACCTTTAGTCGACATTTCTACGACAGATAAGGAGATAAAAGTAGTGGTAGAGATGCCCGGAGTAAATAAAGAGAATATCAAGATAAATGCATACGACAGCACATTGGAAGTAACAACCACAGACACTGAAGGTATGCCGCGTAAATATCATGAAACAGTAGAACTACCTGAAGAGGCTGATCTCGCAACAGCAAAATCAAAATACAACAATGGCATTCTTGAAATAACATTTAACAAGAAAGATAAATCGAAACCTAAAGGGAAGGAAATTAAGGTAGAGTGATAATAGTACAGTCGTAAAGACTGCCTATTTTTTTAATTTTTGCTACAAGTCTTGAGGTTAATTGCCTGATCTGAATCATTGCTATCATCGTAACATTGAATCTGACTGTTCAATTGCAATATTAAGGTAAAAAAGAGAAGAACAATTTCTATTCAGGCATTATGTCTACGTACAATTTGAAATGCTCATTACAGTAATTATTCTTACATTTAGTAGTAGATTTATTATAGCAGTTGAGAATGTCATAATCTGTGGCATCTGCGTCATTTAACACGTTCTTTGTTAAACTGGATTGGTACAATAATGTCTGCTGTATTTGACTCTATGAGTTATATCATTATTATTAATGCATATTGAATGGATACCACTTTAAGAACAAGTTATCAGGAAGAAAGTATCTATTACTAATAGAAATCCCAGCGATTTCTAAACTCCTTATTGACATTGTAGGGTGACCCAAGCGGGTAGCTGATTGGATCACCCTATTTTTCATTTTCAAATAGGTTATACAATAATCTAATTGCTGCCGTTTGATTCTATGTACTAGTGAAACTAAGAATGATATTAATAACTTGGAGCTATTAGACTAACTCCAAGTCGTGTCAAGAATCGGATTAGTGAAGCCCCATTCGTTGACAATCATTTAGGGAAGACATTGTATTTAATCTGTCACCGTTTATATTATCCAATTATAGAAAATATTATCTATGTTACCTAGTTTGGGGACCTTATCTATATTCTTTTTCAGAATGTTAGCTTTGTGAGTGGATTGCCAACAGCAGGTCTTATCTGATATTTTAGATATTTTTAGAAAAAAATGCTTTGGACTCTAGATGTAAGCCAGGAGGTATTCTTCTATGAATGTCGAGGTTCGCCCGGAGCCGTTATCAACTATATGGAAACTGTTGTGATACTCCGGCTAATTCTGCTATTATTGTAGATGTATCACTATTTTCAGGTGCTTCCCACACCACCAATGTTTGTCCGTCCCCTTCTCTGAGATCAGGGAAATTATGAGTACTATCAATTACAAACCCTCTATTTTGCAAGTCCTGTGTATGCTGAGCAAGGTCCTCAGTAGGGACCATTAGAAGACCAACAGTCTGAGCATTACCTCCAGTTACATCTTGTTGAGATGGAGTACCGCCGTCGGCTACACTAATATTCCCTCTCATTACGAATCCGTTTTCATACTCTACAGTATCGGCATAATTAAAATCTCCTATTTCATTAAATGTATAATTCCGTGCATCAAATTCAGAAAACTCTCCTGTTTGATAAAGGGGATTAGAACCGCTTCCGCTGCCAGAGACGGCTATATTATGTTCATGTCCAACATCGCCATTGAACCAAACCACATTGGTTCCCGGACTTACTGTGACACTCTCCGGAACAAATGGTTGATTTAGATATCTTGCTTCATCCTCTTCTCCGGGGCCGTGATGTCCCTCATTGGGTATGAGTATATACAAGTTCTGTGCACCATCTGCATTGAATTCATGCGTATCGAAAACTTCCTTAGCAGCGCCAGATGTTCCGGTGCCATTAGGTATAGATTGTTGTAAGGGCTGGTCTATAGCATCATCATCATCTTCTTCTGATGCTGATCCAATCACTATATGGTCATGCAACCCTAATAGACTAAAATATGACAACAAGAGAAACAATCCTAAGACGGAGGTAAGCAACAATCTATTGCCCATATCTTTGCAACCATACAATTCTATAAATGGATTGGGTCTACTATGCAATACTTTGTGTTTTTAATGCCCAGCTCTCTGTTGCCAGAGGGCAGTGAAATTAATTGAATAATCAATGTCTAGACTGTCACCAATAGTTATGTAGCATAATAAAAGTAAGCATACCGGGATTGGAGGGTATCAACAACCAACCCCGGAGTGAAATTATTCAGTTTTTCTTTTGAAAGAAAACTGACTTATCAGATATGTGCTACATCATCATTTATTAAGGTATCAGTATTTGACATTTTGTCTTTGGAATGCGAGAACTCCAGACACAAAGAACGTGTAAAGAATTTTGTAAAGAAGTACTCTCATAGCAAAAGGAAATGTGTCAGGCGCAATCATAATAGTAGACACAAAAACTTGGTATATTTATTTGCTTGTTGCTAAAAGGGAGTCGTAATGGAGAATATATAAGGAGCTAGTTGGAGACACCTAGATTGAATTATGAAAAAACTGAAAGCAAAATACAAAGACAGGAAGAAAAAAAAGACAAGGCCTTCCCCTGCTAATCTAGGCAAAGTATTTGATAAACATATTAAATTCGAATTTAAAGACAAAGATGTAGGACTAACTATGAAAACGATGATCAAGGAGCCATATGTTCATCATGTTCCTGTACTGACTGGAGGGGTAGGATACGATGGCGTATATAATTTCTATAAAAATGAATTTGTCGGCATGATGCCTCAAGATACTAAGATTACTCGCATCTCTCGTACCGTTGGAAAGAATCAGGTTGTTGATGAATTGATTTTAAGTTTTACCCATGATATAGAGATTAAGTCAATGCTTCCGGGATTACGACCAACAGGAAAGTACGTAGAACTGCCTCATGTAGTCATAATGAAATTTAAAGGTAACAAAGTAGCTCATGAACATATCTACTGGGATCACGCATCACTATTAACTCAAATTGGTTTACTCGATCCAATAGGCATACCAGTCAAAGGGATTGAACAATCAGAAAGATTGAAAGAACTTTCAACTATGTAACGGACTCCGGAGAATTTCAAATCATTATTAACTATTCACTCAAATTATTTTATCAAAAAATTTGCAAATGAGGAGCAAATGAATATTCAAAGATTTTTTTTGTACTCTTGATTTAATAAAATACTATTCTACAAGAAATTAAGAGAAGAATATGGATCATGCCAGTATTAATATCGAATGTAGCAAAGCTAAAATTTCGCTAGTACACAAGAATCTCTAATGAATTTACGTTGCGGTCATCTGACTGACAGATCATTCGCTAAAGGCTATAATGGATTATGTAGAAAATGTCATTCTAATTTTAGCTTTCTACTTGATTTAGAAGAGAAATTCGGTGAAGATGTTGTGGTAGAGTACTGGTATGGAATGATCTTGATACGATTATCTGATGACAAGCAAGCAACACAATGCTTTATCGAACATCTAACTGACTTTTATTCTAAAAAATTATCTGAGGTCTCTTCCAATAAACGGTCATATATACAAAAAATGCTCTATATGTTAAAGTCATTAAAAGAACCATTCGATCTCAAATCTTTCGTATAGCATTTATCTATTAATTTTGATAATCTTTTAATGTTAATAATGAGACATATTTACTGCCTGGAATTGTACTATAGAACAATCTTTGAGTAAGGCGTCTATCCTTGGCTCAGTTTTCTCCGTTTCATCCATCATAGAATTAGTATTGGGGTATGTAAAAGTGAGGATGAAAGCGTAATTTATCTACCTCAAAATCAGAGATAAACTGAAACCATAATTTTATCGCTTGAACTGGACATGATT
>JARBAV010000159.1 GCA_029237515.1 Nitrososphaerales archaeon | reverse complement strand
TCTCCACTTTATACACTTCGAATTGAATTAAAGATAATTTCTTCGTACAAAGCATTTGTAGGACAATCTGGTTATGTAAACACAAATTGATTTAAACTAGTCCACTTGTATATATCTACATTCCAATATGGAGCTGATCTTTCGCCGATCTAAGCATTTTCTACACTCAATAGTAGATACAATTGAGAATGAAAGCCAAGCCCCAGCCTCTTCTCTTAAAGTATTACACCAACCACTAATAGTTCGGAATGTTAGCATAGCAAATAGGATTCAGAGTATCCATAGAATTAAAGTACCTTCCAAATGCGGTACCACTTTAAAATTACTTCAAGATAATTTTTCAACAATTGATGTGGAGGAATATGAAGATGATAAGGATGAAGATGAAGGTGATATCAAACCTAATAATAGCAACTCATCTAATCTCATAGATAATAATAGTACTGCTGCTCGTAGTCATAACATCTCAATCAAAGAGAATATGGATCAATTAGAAATACCACTAAATTCAGCCATATGGTATCTACAATCAGAAAAAGGAAAAAATGTCTTAATAAATCCAATCAAGTATCCTTGGGACCTTCATTATGTAATTCAAAAGGTTTTGCAAGATGAAGTGACGCATGTATCAATATCACCAAATGCATCAATATCCAAATCGACTGTTATAGATGGTCCATGCATAATTGAAGATGACGTTACGATCGATGACTTTTGCAAAATAAAAGGACCCGCGTATATTAGTAAAGGCAGTTTCATCGGGATGAGCTCGCTTATAAGAAACTGCATGATGGGTGATAAAACACGGATAGGATTCAACTGTGAAGTCGCTAGGTCCTATCTGCTAGGTAGTGACAAGATCTCACATCAAAATAGCATACTCGATAGCATAATAGGAGAAAACGTATGGTTTGGTGCTTATGCGGCAACTGTGAACGTTTTATCTACTAAACAAAAAATATCATACGAGATCGAGAAAGGCAAGTCAATAGATACTGGAATAGACCGCTTCGGAGCACTTGTTGGAAACAACTGTACTATAAGCACATCTGTCATAATCATGCCAGGAAGACACATACAAGCTGGTACATTTGTGAAGCCTGAAACAACCGTTGCCAAGAGTATAGGTCATTAGTTGTCAGGTAGAGCGGGCTGGTAATTGGCAAGTTTCACGATTCATGAAAGTAGGTTCTGTGGACTTGCCATTTGGGTTAATCTAATAGGCAAGAACTTGTCAGATGTACAAGACCTTGACCGCAGTAATAATTATCTTTGAGCGAAATGGAAACCACAATGACCACTTTATAGAGGGATAAGGTGATAATGGCATGGAACTAATCTCCTAGTCAATTATTCCGGAATCTATATAAGAATTCGACGCACAGCAATCTAAGTCAATGCAGTCGCAGGTGGAACCTAACTTATCGTACTTTATAGCGAAAGCACGGTCTATAGAGGGCCGGACTTTCCAGAAGAAAATTAAAGTAGCTATTCTCAGCAGCTATACAATTAATGGTTTAGAAGAAGCCCTTCGAGTAAAATGTGCAGAAAGTGAAATAACCTGCTTGACCTACATTTGCGGATATGGGCAGTACAATCAAGATATCCTCGATCAATCGAGTAAATTGTATGAATTTTCTCCAGATATTACTTTCGTGATTATTGACACTAGGACAGTCATGTCTACTCTTTTCTATACCCCATATGCCATACCTGTCAACGATAGGAGGAGTTACATTGACAAGCGCGTCGCAGATTTCGTGAATTTGATCCGAACATTCAAAAATAGAACGGACTCAAAATTGGTCTTGACGAATTGCAGTATCCCGACATATTCACCGTACGGGATTTGTGAAGGAAAGTCTGAATATGGTCTTAGGGAAATGGTATATGATTTCAACGCCAAATTGTCTGATGTGTTCAGAAGTGACCCCCAAGTGTTCTTATTCGATTTCAACTCCTTTGTGTCCAAATATGGCGAGGTCAACGTTTTAGATTATCGACAATTTCTTGTTGGGGATATCAAGGTCTCCTTGAGCCATATTCCACATCTAGCTGAGGAGATGATGGGATATGTCAAAGCGAATATGGGTATAAATCGGAAGTGTATAGTACTTGACTTGGATAACACTTTATGGGGTGGCATAATCGGAGAGGATGGATTTGATCGAATTGACCTATCATTAAAACCACCTGGCACGGCTTTCGTGGAATTTCAGCGCATGCTTCTAGCATTGTATCAAAGAGGAATAATTCTTGCAATTAACAGTAGAAACAACGAAGATGAGGCCTTAAGGGCAATTAGAGAACATCCGTACATGGTTCTTCGGGAAGAAAATTTTGCGACTATGAAAATAAACTGGAGAGACAAAATTTCTAATATGAAAGAAATAGCAGAGGAGTTAAATATTGGACTAGAAAGCATTGTTTATTTTGATGATGACCCCATAAATAGAGAACTAATGTTAAAGGCCATACCGCAGATTATGACGGTCGATTTGCCAGATGATCCATCTTTGTACGCCTCAACCTTAATGAGGATTAACGATTTCAACACGCTCGCTGTGACTAGTGAGGATAGGAAAAGAGGTGAGATGTATAGACAGGAACGAAGAAGAACTGAATTAAAAAATTCTGCTTCTAATTTGGAAGATTTTCTTAAGCAACTTGAAATCAAAGTGACGATGAAGAAAGCAAATGATTTTACCATTCCGAGAATAGCTCAGCTTACACTCAAGACCAATCAATTTAATCTTACAACTCGTCGTTATCAAGAAGAAGATGTCCAGATGTTTGCTCATGATCAAACCAAATTGATCGGATGCGCGCAAACCAAGGACAAATTTGGCGATAATGGTATTACAGGCGTATATATTGTTAACAAGAATCATGCAGATAAAGAATGGTACATAGATACATTTCTGTTAAGTTGCAGAGTAATGGGGAGAGGGATTGAAGAAGTGATGCTTGGGTATATCTTGAGTAAGGCGAAGGAGGAAGGGGTCGAAAGAGTCAAAGCTGAGTTCATACCAACGAAAAAAAACAAACCATGCGAACAACTCCTACCTAACTTTGGGTTCAAGAAGGAAGGGCAACAATGGGTGTATACTTATCACGTTCCAATTAAACAGACCAGTCATATTGAACTAAATGAAGACTAATGTCTAACAATCTTTTGGATATTGTTGCCAACGTTATGGAGGTACAAGTTACCCAGATCGATGATGAGTCAGGACCCGAAACAATAGAAAATTGGGATTCATTCCGTGGATTGATATTATTTGAGGAACTTGAATCGAAATTTAATGTGAAATTTACTCTTAATGAGTTATTAAATATCAAAAAGATAAAGGACATAAAAAATATACTGTCAGTCCGCGGTGCGTCATTAAATGGATGAAGCTACCATCTCACAATACACTCTGAAAGATATCGAGGAAGGGCTTGGGAAAACTTTCAAAGTCAATATTACCGAATCTATGGTTAACGAATTTGCGAAAATAAGTGGAGATTATTCACCAATGCACATGGACGAAGAGCATGCTCGCAAAACCGAGTTCAAAAGTAGAATATGCCATGGCATGCTTGTCGGATCCTTCTTCTCACGTTTGGTGGGAATGTATTTGCCTGGAGAGAATGGGCTTCTACTTTCCTACAGTTGCAGACATCTTGCGGCTTGCTATCTGGACCAAGACGTTGAAGTTGGCGGAATAATCGTAAGCAAGAGCGAATCTACAAGAATTATCACTATCAAGGCGACTGTCAGGGACGCCATGGGAAAACTCTTGGTTGACGGGCAGCTGAAGGTGTTGGTTTTAAAATGAACTAGCTGATATAAGCTCCTCGATAGTGTATTTGAAAACTGCAAAAAAATTTCCGATAATTGTTACTATCGACTACTGTTACTCCTCTCATTTAGGTAGCCAATAGGTTTGGGCTTTCATGATTCTTGTTCTCGTGGTCACGATTGTGAAATCGTTCAAATCG
>JARBAV010000158.1 GCA_029237515.1 Nitrososphaerales archaeon | reverse complement strand
GCATGTGAAAGGCCAGTTGCAGAGAAAAAAAAGTAAGTGACGTCCCAACTAAAAAGTAAACAAATAGGCAATAATTTCTTAACATTGAATTTTCGCACTTTAAAATCTAATCATTTGCATTTAAATTCATGTGTCTATTTCCTGCTCTACAGGATTCTGTTCTGCTCATAACACGATATCACCGCACCCTCAACTATAATCCTCACACACATTCTGCCCTTGAACTAAGATGACTCTCTAATTCTTCCTTTGTAGTGCATGAGATTAACAAGGAGCAATGCACCGTGAAAGTCAGATCTGGTTTGGCGTTTGACCATCAAATTCACGTCCGGTTCAAATAGATGTTAGTCTCCATCATTGTAATGTGCCCTGCATTTGACAGATTGACGTTCCACTCCCAAATGGTCTACTGTGTGTATTTAAGCCCAAGATTCATAATCCTTGTTGAAATTGATAGCGAGAAGGTATTTTATCATCTTGAATTGGCCCAATGATTAAGGCGATCTCGTCATGAGCGCTAATGCTGATGTTTTTGAAGTCAGTGCCTGTTGGTACCTCAACGCCATTTACGAACATCCTCAACGCGCTTTTTGTATCATTGACGCTGTTGTTATCGAATAAATTTGTGTTGTTGAAGGTCTGGTCCCAGATATCAATAAAGTTTCCAATACTAAATTCCCTCTCAATGGGAGATTCTATATGAATGACTCCACTATCGTCGTGTGTATGAAGCCAATAAAGACATGGGCCTTGGGGATCGATTCCGATTTGTGATGGTACGGTAAATGGTTTACCATCGACAAAGATGTCAAGATGTGCGTGAATGTGAAACTTGGTGAATTCCATAGAGTCACATCGTATGCCGTCAACTGGAGTCATATTTGAAGGTGATGAAAAGACATCTTTCCCGACTGAAAAAGAGATATCCAGAGCGCTAGCAGCTAATATGATGGATGTAGCAGCTAAGATTACTGGAAATAGAGCAACCAAAATTTCTTGCCTTCTCTGTTTTATTGACACACTGCTAGACCCTCCCGAGCACTTTTACTGTCATTGCCAACCGAACTGACAATATCAAATAAATAGATTAGGGACGTATATTTTGTCATGTTGTACCAATTTCTACTTTGGGATATTTCTTGAATGCGACCGCGACATTAAATAGGTCCCAGTGTTTTTTACCTACAAAAAGACGAGATAAACTACATCATCCTTCGGGAATACAAACCAACCGCTCCGCAGAAAGTGTTGTCAAAATTATCCTCACAAAACAATCTACAAACTTCTAATGTATAAAAGGAACCTTTCTGAGTTCGTTATGCCAAATTTTGAAAGTACATCTTCGATCTCATATGAATCAGAATTTTCACTATGTATCTGATTTGGCGTGAATAGCTGAATTCTAGCAAATTTGTTTGATGTTATGACTTTTAGTATAAATACAAACAAATTATTTAAGATCTCCGAAGTTGGCGCATCAAGATAAACTAATTGAAATGCTGCATCATCGTCATCTTCATAACTGGAATCATCTTCTTCATGAACAAGTATTTTTTGATCCTGACCCCCTCTCTGCATTTGTCCAGCGCTATAATTTTCGCGGACACGAGTGTTTATAATTGCTAATCCTTCAATTTCCTGAGTATTCCTGGTTCTAACAACTATAATCATCCTGCCTGTTATCAGTTCTGAAATTTCAGTCCATTCCAAATCCAATTTATACCACTTCCAGGATTGAAAATATCTTCGACCACTAGAAACGAAGGTTTTTGATTTTGACAGAAAAGTAATAATTTCTTCTACATCGCCTAGTGATGCAAAATAGACATTCGTCTTGTTACAATATCTGTTAGTATTATTGTCAGGAACATTACCCTGATTTTTTTCAAAAATGTACTTCCTAATTGTTGAACCATCCACATTTGTCTGATGGTCGTTTTCCTCGCCTACAGTATAATATTTCCATTGCGCTCTCTTTTGGAAATCATTCTTCTCCAACATATGCCTTGACGCTGTATTCGTCTCAGCTGTTATCGCGGCTGCTTCTGTTACATTATTCTCCATTTCTTTCCCATACCGTATCATTTGGTTTATGAGCTTAGAAGCAATTCCAGTACGTCGATACTTAGGATCAACCCTGATTCCCTCAAGCCATACTTGTTCTTTCTTTGGACAAATATAGGCATGTGATACCCCTACAACTTGACTTGAATTAGAATATGAAGTCTTACTCTCACAAGTGGACACATTATCGACTAATTTTGGGTCGTGATGACCGGTGTCGGCGTTTGTTGTTATCTCAGCTACTACTAGGATGCCATTTCGATCCTTATACCAAGCATCCCATACTTCATGGATGTAGTCTCCCCACTGAAAAGTATTTTTACAGAATTCTAATACCTTTGGCTTGTCGGATCCAATTGCTTTTCTTACTCTAATACCAATGTTTGGAATACCTTAAATTGTGCAATTTCATTGTTTCCATCTCATCATTGTCTTAAAATGAATGAAGCCTCATTGAATCTTATCGCGATTCTACTATGGGATTTGCTCTCAATTGTCGCTTTTGAACATCAATCTGTGAATTCATCCGATATTCTTGCATAAAACGTAACAAAATATCATGTAAGCTTGTGTAAGGTCACTTTAACGCATTCAAGTTCTATCGATGTTGAAACAAAAGAAATTGGCGGAAGTATTGTGACAGAGTGTTTATTTATTCATCTTATCAAAACCGATGAGATTTCGATTGAGCCAATCTTCTGTTCAGAGGGGGAAAGCCAAGCCATTTAATCTGGTTAGAAATTTCGAATCTAGCAAATGGCTACCAATTACACATTGGAATGAGAACCCCAAAAACTCACGTTCAAATTCGACTTACAAACTCCTATGTGGTAAACATGATCTTTCTGCATTATTTAGTTCACAGCTTCTTCTCTTTGACTCAAGGAAGAAATGGGGATTCCTTTTTGCAGTGGCGACTATCTCTGGAATATTTTGCGTACCATCAGCCGTAGATCAGATTCAAGCTAACATCTTCGGGTCTTCCGATAACCTTGAGCCCCTATTGATAAATTTACTTCTTCCAATATCTACGCTTCTGATCATTACAGGCATGTATGTGCTTAACGATTTGTTTGACGCAGACCTTGACCGAATAAATGGTAAAACTAATCGTCCAATACCATCTGGAAAAGTTTCTAAGAGACAGGCATTGCTTTTTGTCACGTCAATGAACGTAATTGGGCTTTCCCTCCCTGTTTTTACTGGTAACCTATTGGGAACAATTTTGGCAGCGATGATATCGTTGATTGGTATTCTTTACTCCCTTCCAAGAATATCGATCAAAGACAAATTTGTGCTAAAAACCTGTGCGATTGGTATGGCTATGGCATGTTCATTGTTACTCGGCGCAAGCAACTTTTTACAGACTGATCTTGGGACTGATTTTGGTAACGTGTTCCACTGGATTGACATCCAATCAGTAAATTTAATATTGTACCCTTCATTTGCCGCTGCTATGCTTGCTATGATGGTATTTGTTACATCGCCTTTGAATGATTTAGGAGATATCAAGGGAGACAAGGAGGCAGGTAGGAGAACCATTCCTATAGTACTTGGAAAAGAACATACTGTACTGATTTCTTTACTTATAACCATAGGCATGATTTTCACATCATGGGTACTTTTTGTGCATTCATATTCTATTGATGAAAGGAATGGATTTGACTTGCATAAATATTTCAGTGAAATCCGGATTTTATCTCCTTTGACTATTTCTGGGACATGTGTCTTGATTATTTTCCACCTTTTGAATGTGCTGAAGAGGCTAGACGACCAAAATTACATAAGGGAATCGGTAAGCAAAAAATCTATGCCTTTACACCTAATATTGCAACTTTCTCTTGTCATAGGCTGCCTGTTACAGTGACAATTGTGAAAGTGTAATTATGATGAAAAATGTTTAGATAGTAAAAACGGTCTCATTTTTTTCTGGTGCTTATCCCTTTTTGTTTCACCTTAGGCAGGCTTGGAGAACTAAACTGCAATTCGCATATTTCCGGCTATCTTAAGTGGTGTTTGTCCTATCGTCGATTATTACGGAAGCCTTAGTCATTTCCTTATAGTTTCCATTTAAGAACCATATGGTCGCTACTACTACCTGTCTATAAAAGAAGTCGTTTTCTACAGGCGGAAGATCCGGCTAGAATTAGGTCGATGTAAACGAAGGCAAAGTTTGTTATGCTTTAACAAATTGCCTTAATTTTTCGTTCTTTAATAGGGCATCCATTATCTTGCTCCGTTCAGAATCAGGAATGCCAGATGAATCGAGTACATCCAATGCCTTTAACTTCCAGTACTCCTCTGAAATAGCTTGCATTAATACCAGATGCCAGTCAAAGACTACCTTCCCAAATGAGGTGAGATGGTACTTACCATTTGCCTTGCTAACTAGATTAAAGATTATCAAAGCATGAAGTCTGGAATAGAATTGTTTTCGCGTAAGTTGCAAACCAGCAATCGAAAGAGACTTGCCTTCCTTAATCACGGATAGCATTTCCCTACACTTATCGTCTGAAATACAATTCAAAATTTGGGATTCTGTTACCAAATGTACTTCAAATAGGAAATTTTGGCCTTATTAATCTTTTGAAGGATGACGCACATCATAAACCTTAGTAGGCAGCCAAAAAGCATGTGCATTCTTGAGGCACAGTTAAATCTCTACAATCTACAAATAATATTCAACTGCCTTTGGAATCTCAAGTCCAAATTCACACCTGGATTTGATTCGACAAGTCTTGGCTGCCAAATTGAATACTCGATGAGAGTATTTGAAATAGAATCGATCCATCTGTTGTACGTCTAGCTTCGGAATAGAAGCCTCCCAAAAATCATGGAATTGCAATCGTATGAACATTCTAAGTAATTAAAAAAAGGCTAAATTGCAGATCGAATGACGATTAGTTGCGGCGTTGAAAGACAAATACGAATATCGAAATGTTATTACTAATTACCTTCCCCTTGCTATCAATCATGATTCGATAGAAATGGCGTTAAATGTAGCAAGGGAATGTGGTCCCAACTATCCTATATTAGCAATAGTGACGGGTACAAAACCTGATTTCTATAAACAAGCTCCTCTTGTGGCGGAAGCCATTAAACGTCGGATCCCGTCCATTGTGATTGATACAGGTCAACATTTCGATAATACCTTGGGTTACGGCATACAAGAGTTCAATATTCAAGAGTCGGTAGCTTGCAACTTGCAGGTAAGAGGGAACCTGATGGAAAAGGCTAGCGAGCTATTGCTGAAATTTGCAATATTTGGTAAAATATTCAAAAACAAAATTCCTGGCAGAACCTTACTTCCGGTAGTCCATGGCGACACGCTAGTAGCAGGTATTACACCTCTGTCCTGGCTCTTTGGACTTGGACAAAAAGTTGCCCAGAATGAGGCCGGCCTTCGTTCCATGAGCCCAAAATACGTGAGAAAGCTCACTCTGAACGAGCCATATAGAGACCAAATAGAGGAATTTGTCAATTCGCAGTTTGATAGTAGCCATTGGTTCATTGCACGCGATGAGCCATTCCCGGAACAAGTCGATACTTGGATCTGTTCTGCAGGGGCGCAGTTTTTTTTTGCGCCGACAGTGTTGAATAGAGACAACCTTATTAGAGAAGGATACCCCGAGGACTTGATCTACGTCGTCGGAAACTCCGTAGTAGACGCAATTGAAATGAAACGTAGAAGCAAGCCACAATCAAGTATATTTGATTTGTATCCAGAATTGGTATCTGAACTGAATGTGACATCATCATTAAATGGTGCTTTCCCAGTACGCAAGGAATGGATAAGAGTCGATATTCATAGAAGAGAAAATCTTACTCCTTCTAGATTCTCAGTGATAGTTAAGGGCTTGATAGAATTGGTCAAAGCAGGTTATAAAGTGATTCTAATCAAGCTTACCGCAACCCAACACGCCCTTGACAAGTATGGCTTAGCTGATTTACTGGACAGGCTTCAAAGGGATTATCCCCATTCCTTTGTTCAAACTCCTCTATGGAAGGAATATGGCCACGTTATCGAATTTTTAGATAGTGGATGCTGCTGGTTGGAGCTAACTGATTCAGGTTCAATGCAGGAAGAGCTACTATATTTTCCCGGAGTAAATTCGGTAACCGTGAGACTCAATACAGATAGGCCAGAGACCATATTTGAAGCGCGAGGGAATGTCCTCGCTCCTCCTGTAAGTCCGGAATGGATAGTAGAGATTGTCAAACGAGTTGACCAAGAGCGGATCCCTTCTTACAACAACAAGAATAAGAAGACGATCTATGGGGAACCAGGCCAAGTCTCTCCTAAAGTAATGGATATACTTAAGAAACATTTTGATGAGAACTATAATTTTTATCCTTGGCTGCACAACAGGCTTGGATTATGGAAAGAACCTGATTCGGAATTCACATACTTATGATCAACATTTCTGTTCCAAACACAGCCCTTTGTATGTTATTCAAACATCGAATAATGGTGTCGTCGACCATCATATGCCTTTGAGTCTCATGAGGTCCTTAACATGAAAATTGTATCTGTGGTCGGCGCTAGGCCCAACTTTGTAAAATTAGCTCCAATTCACAAATCGTTAACGAACTATTGTGACCATGTCATAGTTCACACAGGTCAGCATTATGATTACGAGATGTCAGATATATTCTTCAAAGAGCTCCGGATCCCAAAACCTGATATCAATCTTGGTATTGGTTCGACAAGCCCTGGTGAACAGATTGCTGAGATGATAAAAAGAGTTGAGGCAGTGCTTGGTTATGGACAGAAAGAAACCGTAGATAGTGGCGGTGGTGTTGCTTTAAAACCAGATCTAGTACTTGTTTATGGGGATACAAATTCTACTCTTGCAGGCGCTTTTGCGGCTTCGGTG
>JARBAV010000157.1 GCA_029237515.1 Nitrososphaerales archaeon | reverse complement strand
ATGCTTGATGATGATAGTTTTTTCTCATCTTTCATCCATATAACATAATCAATGATTCTTGACTGTAACATTCTGGGATCATAATCAAGAAGTCTATCATATCCTTCCCCGTCAATTTGCAACCAATCCGTAAAATAATGCAGCCATCTATGATAGTACTCTTTAGTTACCTCCGAAGGTAAAGAGGAAATGAAGCGACAATAGAGTTCTTGTGCGGTGAGTTTATAATTATTTTCTAAAGTCAACTAGCTTTGACTATAAATATATGATAGTAATATTTATGCTAGCCTACACAAACTAAAACCTTATTTCTACGTAGATGTCTTAGTATAATGAATTAAAGTAGGTGTCCAAAAATAGATTTGCTTGCTAGCACAAATATGAACTTAATACTATATAAGGCGATATCAAAACAGTACGATGATAATGAAGTTCTTACATATGTAAATCATATGATCCCACAGAATGTGCTGTCACAATTTAAAAGTAATAACTATCAAGAAGGTCAATCTTTCAAAATTCTACTTCAGTGGTTTAAAAATGACTTTATGAAATGGATGCCGAAGAATTTGCAATGTAATGTGTGCAATGTGCAAATGAAGCTTCAACTTTTACCTGGTAATTCATGGAAAGAAAGATCTACCGAAATCTACGAATGTAGCAAATGCGGCTCGAAAATTGTTTTTCCGCGGTACGGTGATATTAAGAAAATTGCACAAACTCGGATTGGAAGATGTAGCGAATGGTCGATGCTTTTTGGAGCAATCTTAAATTCATTGTCATTTCCAGCTAGAATTGTACATGACTATTTAGATCATTGCTGGAACGAGGCGTACATTAGATCAAGATGGATACACATAGATTCAACCTTAGAATACCCAATTTCTTTCAATCATCCTCATTATTATGAGCAGAATTGGAGTAAGGAATATGAACATGTTATAGCGTTTTCTTCCAATCGCATTGAGGATGTTACCAGATTCTATACCGAGAAATGGGATAATGAAGTTTTGATAAGGAGAAAGAAAAATAAAACTGATAAAAAGATTAGCATGATCTCTAAAGAATATCTTGAATTATAATTAGCAATTGGCAAATAATAATAGGCTTCGACTTCGATTGACTATCTTGTGAGGTTTTGAATAAATATCGGCACCAGACTTGGGGCTATTCTACAGAATAAATTGCTGATTCCTGATCCCAGTAACATCACATGGATTAATTGAACAATCGGACAATTATGAAAATGTTAGAAAGGACTTAAATGCTTTGACAAAATTAGCCATTCATTCATCTTCTACCAACAATAAGTATAGCTTCATTTTCGAATCTGACCTTACCTGTAGTTTTGTCAACGTACTTTTCAGCTGCTTTACTAACTGCATGGTATATTTCTTTTCTTCTCTCATCTGTCTGACCTGCCAGCATTTTTTGAAGAATGGGACCACCCTGCTCAATTGTAAATGTTGTAAAATCACCAGGTGAATCAAAATCAAAAACCGCATACATCCTTTCTATTGCAAGATCTTTGAATCCTGAAGTTCGATATGAATTCTTAAGGCTATTTTGGTCTGACAAGCTAAACGGTCCAGGGGTTCCAGGCGGAGGTGGCGGACTTTTTGTTTCCTTTAACACGGTGCTCATGGGTACGAAAATGAAAGGAACCTTGTCAGGTGAAGCCCAAACAGCAGCCGCAAAATGACCACCTTCTACTAATGATCTGTAAATATTGGATAAACTTGCCTTAAAGTCTTGAAATAACATCAATCCAAATCTGCAAAGTGCAGCATCAAACGCTGAAGGTGATAGGTCAATAGTTTCTGCATCACCTTCTTTAAATTCAATCACATCTTGTAGACCTAAAGAAATAGCTCTTTGTTTAGCAAAAGATAACATCTGTGAGGAAATATCTGTAGCCAGTACGTGACCGCTAATACTTACTTGATTAGCAGCGGTAAGAGCTGGTTCTCCTATACCCGTTGCAATGTCCAGAACTCTAGAACCTGGTTTAATTTCTGCGAGTTCTACTAGCCGTCTACTAACTCCTTCGGTACCCCTTTCGATTGTCTTCCACCACTTTTGCCAAGCGGGAGCTACGCTATTCCATTCTTGTTTTGAATAGAAAGCTGTCAAGTAATTTCATCTCTGATTGAGTACTTACAACATAAAAATCATATTCTTATACTCATGGACATCCAAAAGCAGATCATCTTTCTGGATCTAAGTCATAGATGTATCACTCAAAGAAGAACTGAGATCCGTCATTTCTCTTTTATTTTTATTCTTGGTAGAATTGTCCAAGGGAAGCTGCCTTCGCAACTTTTACATTTCAGAATATTATGGTGTCGTCTTGCCTTGGTCGCGTATATGACAGTCAAGTCAAATTAAAGTACGAATATTCTTCTTAAGACCATGCTAATTAATAAAACTTAACAACTTTTCCTTTAACGAATCATCTACCTTTTGATCAGAGTTTAAACCTACCCAATAATTGTATGCACGTAAATACTTTTCATACCATTCTAGGCAGTTCCTTTCTGCTTCGGTACTATTAGCATGAATCTCATTAGCTGCATCCCATGCTGTAAGTTCCTCTTCAATCTGTACATCTTTGATACGATTCATCTTAAATATGTATGATTCACTATTGTCAATATTTTTCAAGTATTCTTGTATTACAGGACTATCTATTGCATGCCATATTATTATGCCGTCGACCATTCGAGATGCGATATATAATGTTGAGATTACGAGCTGATCACTTGGAGGGCTGTAGCTTTGTCTAGTATAGTTGTGAGTTATCGTTGGATACACAACATATTTCATAGGTTTATTATCAAAGAGTTCTCCAAAAAGGTGTAATTGTGGTTCTAATACAGATACATTGTAGTAGCAGCCACTTACTGCAATAATACCATCTACATATTTTAGATATTCGTTTGTGAATACATCT
>JARBAV010000156.1 GCA_029237515.1 Nitrososphaerales archaeon | reverse complement strand
ATTAACACAGCTTTAGATCTCGATTTTTTAAGATAACTTCTTAAAAAGCTGAAATTGATCATGTCCCAATGACGATCGAATCACTTAGTCATATGCCTCCTTGCTTAGGACGTACTTTCTACGAGAGGGATACTGCAGAAGTAGCAAGATCCCTTTTGGGAAAGATCTTTGTGCGAAAGCTAGCAGTACCTGGTGGAATCTTAAAGCTAGCAGGTTACATCAAAGAAACGGAAGCATATGGTTGCCTCGATGATCCTGCTAGTCATGCGTTCAATGGTCTCAGGCCAAGGAACTCTGTCATGTTCGGAAACGTAGGCCGTTTATATGTATATTTTATTTATGGCAAGCACTATTGTGCTAACGTCACAGCGAGAAATAGAGAGAGCGAGGCTGGTGCTGTGTTATTAAGATCCATTCTACCCCTAGCGGGACAAGCGATGATGACCAAGATGAGAAAGTATTCTAAAAATTTGACATTCGGCCCTGGTTGTATTACTCAAGCAATGTCAATCACGCCGGCTCACAATGGCCTGGACGTTACTCAGGAGGCATCTCTTATCACTATACATCAAGGGCAAGAGATCGTCGACTTTGTGACAAGCAAGAGGATAGGGATATCTAGAGCCGTAGATAGACCTTGGCGATACACCGCTACCAAGTTTAACTCTGACTTGAAGATTGAATCTATTCCAAGGTGAAATTGCACAATCTAGCTATGTAGAGGATTAAAAATCAAGATAAGTTGTTCAAATCGCCCTTGCTAAGTAAGCAACACTTTTTCCCCGGATTCATTATGTTCTTCTTGTCAAAAATCTTTTTTACCTCAACAAAAAGCCAGTATGTATCGACACCGAACATTTCTCCAATATAGCGAGAACGCGCCAACCCGTCCCCATGTTCCGCACTTATGCTTCCGTTGAGCTCCTTCACTTTCAAGAAAACTTCACCAGCAAGACGTTCTAAGACTCGTTTACCCTGAAGAGACTGGACATTAATTAGAGGCCTAGTGTGAATATTCCCATTACCGATATGACCATACATCACATAGTCCAACTTATATTTATCATAAATTCCCTGAATGAATGGAATGTATCCTTCTAGCAATGACGGTTTAACTACCGTATCTTCAATAATTCCTATGGCTTTCTTATTGCCGTCATTGATTCGCAATATGTGATTCAATGAGTTTCTTCTTTCTTTCCACGCAGCGTTACAGCTAATCGTATCAGACAAGACCTCTATCGAAATGCATCTCTGCTTGATTGCAGATCTACATCTGTCTACTTGTTGCTCTAGTCTTGCCATCGACTCTCCACAGAACTCCACATAAATTGTAGGAAGATCCGACAATCCTTTCTCTATATCCTGTCTCATGTCTGAACTAAGGCGTCCGAAACTTAGAAGCTCGACTGCCGAAGGTCTAAGCGAAAGTATTCTCATGACAGATTGCAGCAAGCCTACCAAATTCATAAACACACACACTAACAGAGTCACGAACTGTGGAATGTCTACCGTTCTCAGCTTGGCTTTGGTTATGATTCCAAGCGTACCTTCTGCCGCTGCAAAAACCCTCTGGGGAAAATATGATCCGTTTCGGATCAAAGCATCCAACCTGAATCCAGAGGAATTTTTTGAAGTATCTGGGTATGAAGCAGCTATCAGGCCTAGCTTTGTCAAGACTAATGGTAGTAGCGACGTACAGCGTTGATCAAGTTCTATCGAAGAGCCAATTGTACTATTGGATCCATCAGAATATACAACATCCAATTCCTCAACGAAATCAATAGTACTACCATATTGTAATGTGTGAGCTCCACTTGAATTGTTGGCGATCATACCCCCAATTGTGCAAAAATTGCTACTCGAAGGGTCGGGCGGGAGGAACTTTCCCTTTTTCTCGAGTTCTTTATCCAGCACGGCCTTTACGACACCGGGTTCAACTACCACATGATTTTCTTCAGTTTCAATAATCTTGTTCAAATGTTTGCTAGTGTCAACTACTATCCCTTTAGTTAGAGCTTGTCCGAGAAGACCCGTCCCACCTCCTCTTGGAGTTATTGGAGTTTCTTTGCCAAATGCATATTGACAAATATTGATTACGTCAGTCACGTCTTCCGGGACAAAAACCATTGATGGATAGATCTGAAATTTGCTAGCATCAACCGAGTTTATTAATCGTGTCCATCGATCCGTGTGCGTCTTATCTGCCAATTTCCGCAGAAGGATATCATCCACCATCTGGGTAAAATATGCCTTATCCGCGATATAAGTGACATGTAATTCGTAGTATAAGTTACATGTGATTGCCCATCAATTGTGTTTGTCTATTTACTTTAAGATATCCTAGACCTTACAACCTAGGAATCGATAATCCAGTTTGGTCAATGATACTGACTGAAGCAGAGGCGAGTTTATGAATAATGCACACATTTCTCTCTTAATTATGTTCGGCGTCACGCCGCTATCATAAAACGAACGAATCAATATTGCCTCATCGTATCTATTTTGCTCACTATGGCCTGGACTGACATTATTGGTAGCTACTTTAACTAAATGACAAGTTAACCTGAGCTACCAACTATCGGGAGGTAAGGGCGGAACAATGTCTATATCTAGAGTTATGTCATGATTCCTTTGTGAATAAGGGAAAATTATTTTTTATCTATGTTGCTAAGGAGTCGGAATGGAGGGACAGAGAAGGTCAGGATTGGACTTACGTCCTCTCTATGGTTCGGTTCTTCAATTGGTGGATGAAAAGAAATTTCAATATTAGTTTCACACTAGATGCTGATATATTGCCTGTGATTCCCGGCCATTTATTCGATCGAATGTCAATTGGCTACCTGACAAGGGATCACAAAGAACGAGGCTCATCGACATACCATTTCTATTTAGCTTATT
>JARBAV010000155.1 GCA_029237515.1 Nitrososphaerales archaeon | reverse complement strand
AATTTCAATACTATATCTTGTATTCGATTTATCACGCAGACGATGACACGCATCCAAATGATATGGAAGGTTGTTTAGTAATGCTAGAAAAACAGGTTGATTCTCAATTACTCCTTGGAATAATCACGGTTGCTCATTACGACTTTTGGAAACACCCATACAAAAATAATCTTCTTGATAAATCAAACAGGGAATTCCCAAAAGTGGACCAGGTTGAAGTTGATCAAGAGCTTGAGAGCAAAAGACCTTTGATACAACAAGAGAAAGGAAAACACGGAATGTATGCTCTGGGACCAAAGATAAATCTTGGAACAAAGATTTTACAATGGTTCTATTCTTTGCTAGGCATATATTCCGACGTAATCGTGCTTTACCCAAATAAGGAGGCATTTCCTTACAGTATCGAGAATCTAAACAAGGGGAAAAATACACCATACAATCCATCATTCTATTATGAACTTGTGGATATCTTGGATCCTCAAGAAGGCATTTGGGAACGATGGAAAAATAAACCAAATTCCACTTTTACTGAAAATGGAAAGTTTCACGGTGGTGCAGCAAACCCTCCATGGTTGTGGAAAGAAAAAGAATGGCTTAATTTTTCACGAGACGATGAATTTGGATTGATGTGGCAGGATCCAGCAGCACTTGTTGCCAAGTCATTTAGGCCCGGGCCTAATAGAAAACCCATAAGCAATAATTACATCAGGAAAATGGATGGGACATGATGCAAACTGGTCTTGAACACGAATACCATGCTTTAAACAAATCCAACGGAAAGTATGAAGCGAATTCATGTGGGTTGGTGGTAGTACTTCCTGTTGACATTCAATCCATGCTTTTCCATAAGTATGCTTTTATTCTTAGTTGTTAACTGTACTTTGTGAAAATAGTCTTATTCGATTTAGGTAACACGCTGGAATATTCATTTGAGAATAGCCATTTTATGATGCCTGGAACAATGACATTGCTTTCGACAGTTTCTGAAATGCGAGATCGAGATCTAGATCCACCTATTATGGCGCTAATATCTGATTTTCTCGAATCCCCGTCTAGATATTATCAGATCATAGAAGGACTCAATATACACAAGTTTTTTAAACCATATGAACAAAGAATTACATTGTCTGGTGATGTTGGCTTTAACAAACCAGACAGCAGGATTTTTAGAGCAGTTATTGATAAGATCGAACGGGATCTATTATACCAACATGTTATTTTCGTGACGGAAAATAGAGCTCACATTACAGAAGCAAGAAAATTGGGAATGATGACTATTCGCTTCAAATTTATCAATGACTGCGAAGAAGGTGTAAATAACCTAATTGAAATGATTCCCCTAATCCATCTTTTTGTTTTGGCTTGCTAGTATCATTAGCCAGTGTATTCTTGAGCTTAGTCTCTGCGTTTCTTAATACAATCCGTTAGTAGTATCATTACTGAAACATTCGAACGCTGATAGGAACGTAATAAAGAAATGTGCTATTTTGGAGTTGGTTTTACTTATAGCATTCGTGCTCTAAGGTTTGGATATAAATGAAGGATGTTGATATTAGAATCAGTCCTGCTATTAATAAATCGGAAGCGTCACACTCTTGCCTGCCATCAAATGGTGTGTAACACTGGATATGTTATGAAAATGATGAAGGTGAGACAACCGTGTGACAAGCTGGACACACCGTTTAAAACAGATTTCAACCCAAGCAGGCCTTGAGAACGAAGTGAACCTGAGCTAATAGCGAATCAAGATATCTAAACTATTTACACTGAGTCTGAGCCTTGGTATTTCCCCTCGTGAAAGACCAAAGATAGCCAACTATAAGGCTGAAGATATTCCTATTGCCTGGACAAGTTACCTGGGTTAGCTGAAGAAAACTAAGCGCCATCAGAAACGAAAATTTGGCATATTTCAGATATGGATAGTCTCAATGATCGTGAAGTTAGATTCGTCAGCATGATATGAGAAGTTTCTGAATCAAATCCAATATTGTATAGGGAATGTCGCTGCTGCCATTCGTAAAGGATATTGTAGTCGTTGTCCATCATTGCGAAGAAACGCTTTCTTCACCTCTTTTACCTTCTTCCTTCTAACACTATCCTCATTAATAGTGTCAATCTGTACCATTAAGTATGTGTTTAGTTACATCGCCAGGATGCTTAACATTTAGCGGTCCCCATGATGGATTAGAGTCATGCATCGATTTCAACACGCGAAGCATCCTGTTAAATATCAAGTCTATATTTGCACCTTTCGAGAGTGCTGCTTGTATTGCCGCAGATACAGCGTGAGCCGCATAAATTCCATCTGGCAAATCTGTGGTTAAGGGACCCCTTGCCGCAATTGTAGATAGTAAGTTTTTTACCACCTGTTCATCAGAATCCCACTAATTTTGGATCTCTTTAAGAGAATGATTTTCCAACCACTCCAATTTGGTAGTACAGATAGTTTCTGCTACAATTTCTGCTGATCTAACTGCTTTTTTAGAATTTATTTCATTTCCTTCCAGAACGATCTTAGAAAGATCTTTAGTTGTTTCGGTCTCTATTATTTT
>JARBAV010000154.1 GCA_029237515.1 Nitrososphaerales archaeon | reverse complement strand
CCGATTGACACTATTGACAATCCCGATTGACACTATTGACAATCCTGACAGTGCCGTCTAGGGAAATCATTTTGACAGTATTTGTCAATCAATATGATGTAATATGTTCAATAACAATTGAACGTGATAACTGCTATTTAGCTAAAATATTCAATATACAATGTTAATTGTCAACAAATTAGTCTTGACAATGCCTTTAGAAATACAGTCTGGGTTAACAATGTAAACAGTCTTAGAATAACCATTCAGAGCTATAATCAGAACCAATGGTCGCGGCAACCATGTTAATGGCTCAATCAAAAAGATTCCATACTCGTACAATAAGCTGGCCGTTGTGTTCACTAAAGATCTATTGATTTTTGTAATATGTTAATTAATTGCCTGGTTTCATCCATGGACAAAATAAGCTCAGTCTTTTCAGTC
Organism: Nitrososphaerales archaeon; assembly: GCA_029237515.1. Lineage (GTDB taxonomy): Archaea > Thermoproteota > Nitrososphaeria > Nitrososphaerales > Nitrososphaeraceae > TH5896. The sequence goes on along the minus strand of JARBAV010000154.1, from coordinate 2,759 downwards.
ATGGAATTTTCAAACTTTTCTACGTGTACTTCAATGTTTAACGTTATAATATTGTAGTATATGACAACTTGGTTGCCTTATTCGAGAGTCTTTAATGTTCCAATTCTTCCTATTTTTTCAAGCATATTTTCCGAGGCGTATTTCATAAAAATACCTCAATCACCAAAGCGGCATTTATTAGTTCATATTCTGGTAGAAACTGTTTCTTATAAGATTGCTGTTAATTAGATGTATTCGATTCGGTCAGCTAACGACACTGGGTTAACATAATGGACAGGGTTTGTTGTTGTAATATCAAACCATTCAGGTCCTAGACTATCTTCGAATGTTTTGAGAAGTGAAGCGGGGTACATGACAGAAACAGGATCCTTTGATTAAAGAATAGTCTGATAATTGCACGTAGTTTAAGCAGGAACAAGAAATTGTGACTGATTCTTATTAAGAAACCCAAAAAAAATAAGTTTCAGCTGATTCACATTGGCGTTTCATAATAGATTTTTCTTTAGTTGAACGAAGTGGTTCACCTTTTGCCGTCTAGGAACTAGAATTCTATCAAGAACCCTTATTTGATCAACCATATGATACCAGATCACACACATCCATAACTGTGACAATAAGTTCATGCCAAAGGACGTATAGGTCCTATATGATACAACTCTATCAACCACCAGCCTTACCTTGAGAATGCGGGCAAATAGTTCATGTAGCGAATTTGATCCAATATAACACATATACGCTACCGTTTTGATATTTCATATTGTACTGCTTTAATATGAAAGAGATGAATGCTATATCGACTGGAACTGTAGAAATGAATACCATTCAGGCGCAGTTGTCTAATCCGTGTCTCGTGTTCTCTATAAGTTCACTTCTTTGCATTGTTCTACTTTTAGTTAGTGGCGTAACGATGTATCATGTTTACGCAAAGGATAATCTCATTGTTACACATGGCATCGCTTCCGGCGATGTGACCGACCAAAGTGCTATCATTTGGTCTCGAGCAAATAAGAATTCGCAAATGAATGTCATGTACGATACTGATTCGGGCTTTAAAAATCCTACCTTGGTTAATACCAATAATATAGTCAACAGTACAACTGATTATACATCTGCGATAAGATTGCAGTTTTTAGAACCCAATACTATCTATTATTATAAAGTCTGGTTCTCGGATCCTAACAATACTACAAGTGTGAGCAATTCAGAATACGGCAAATTTGTTACGGCGCCTACTGTTAATCCGACTGGAACAAATGATTTGAATGCTTCGGCCGAAGAGATCACCTTTGTGTGGAGTGGAGATCTTGGTGGACAGATGTATTGTAGGAATGTCAATGATGGTGGTTATTCAATCTTTAGAGCCATGAACTCGTTACACCCGGATTTCTTTGTTGCTAATGGTGATATGATTTATGCGGACGGCACTTGTCCCTATGAAGGTCCTAAATACACGATGAATACAACAACGACTACACCCAATGAAAACTTTACCTGGCTGAATATTCCTGCTGATTTTGAATCTATAAGTAATGCATCAGTAGATTGGACGAACAAATCTAAAGTGAGGGAAATATTTCAGGATCATTGGAAGTACAATAGAAATGATCCATATTTCAAGGATTTTCTAAAGAACACGTCAATGTACTCCCAATGGGATGATCACGAAGTGATCAATGATTTCGGATCAGAATGGCCATACTGGAACTTATTTAATGTAAACAGAAGTGGTTATCCGAATATAGTAGATGAGGGGACTAAAGCCTTCTTTCATTACTCACCCATTCACACTGATCAATCAGATAATAATATTTACAGAAATTTTAGCTGGGGAGATCATTTGGAACTATTCATAACCGACGCTCGCTCCTATCGGGATCAAAACCACATAGTAGACACTCCTAAGAATAACAAAACATTATTTGGACAGAAACAGCTAGATTGGTTAAAACAAGGATTATCGGTTTCCAATGCAACCTGGAAAATCATTAGTAACGACGTACCTATTTCAATTCCTACTGGAAGTAATGCGTCTATATTAGGCAGAGACGGTGTGGCAGATGGTAACGAAACAGATTTTTCAGCCTATACTGGGTTTGAAAGAGAACTCACGGATCTTTTAACATATATCGATGATCAGAACATTGAAAATATAGTATTCATCACAACGGATGTTCATTTTCCTGCGTTCATAAGATATGACAAGGATTTCAATGGAGATGATGACAATGTTACATTTCACGAGCTGGTGAGTGGACCATTGAGTGCGATCAGAGGAGGTTCCCCATTTCCGGTACTTGACAAGACATTTAATCCCACGCTACTCTATGGAGAGGGCAATCTGTTCAATTTTGGTTACGTTCAAATCAGAGACTTATCAGGTTCAGATGGTGGAAATAAGCCACATGTGATTGCAGAGTTCCGTGACTCAAAAGGGAATCCGAGGCAAGGATCGTATCTAGAAATAGCGCCAAAGTAACTAAACAGTCATTCCCTCATATAGACATGAGAAGTGATTTCATGGTCATGCTCTCTTTGGTGGGCGGAGGCTTATCGAATGACTCGTATGTCATTGAGTATTGAAATAGTCTCTACGTTAAAGCTGGTTAAATATTTTATTACGCTAACAAGTTCGTGGAATCTTGCAGTCATCTTGAACAAGTAAACCTTAAAGCAAAGGCTAGAACAAAGGGTTGCGAAGAATGTGAAAAGATAGGTGACAAATGGGTCGCTTTAAGATTATGCTTATCATGTGGTCATGT
>JARBAV010000153.1 GCA_029237515.1 Nitrososphaerales archaeon | reverse complement strand
TATTTTGCATATTAGCAATAATATATTAAATATGGTTTATAAGTATACAAGGGATCAAAAGTATAGTGACTATCGCCTTTTAAGCCAGAATAAATAAATTTTAGGTATAAACATGTACATATTATGTTTAATCAATATGCAATAAGTCTCGTACGTAGAATAATCAATTATGAAACGGCACCATAGTAAGGATCGATCGCATAACTAATTTAGAAGCTCAGAGGAACAAAAAATAATTATATGAACATGTTAATAGCAAATGATCCTTAAAAACCGTTCGACTAATCTTAATAAAGTAGACTGCCGTTTAAACCCATTCCAACAAAGGACGTCTAATATTTTCATCATATTCAAGGTACAAGCAATAGTCCATGCATGAATCTGAAGAGAAATTTGGTAACATACTATTGCCTCATAATCTAATAAAAAATACGAGGCGTAATAAATTGAATTTGAATTTGTATACTGCGGTCGTGGACGTCTCTAAACTGAATCTTCGATAAGACGTCTCATACGTTTGTCTAACCAGATACACGAGATCATCAATGTAGTATTGAATACATCATAGCATTTGATTCGGGTGTGTTTTATAATGCTTTAGTTAATACCGTCATTATCATTCTGCAGAAGCATGAGGGAGACGGTTAAAAAAATAAGGGAGAAAAATTTGGTGAAATTCGTTAGAATCAAGAAAACACAAGAGATTGACAAGATCATATCTATGATGAGAGCCCTTAATCAACATGAAGACGAGGCTATGAGAGTATGTTCTGTTATGGAAAAAAGCTTGGATTCAAGAGAGAAATGGGGAGTCTATTATTTTGATTTCAATAATAATACTTAACCCCCAACCTTTAATAAAACGTAAATGTAGTGCCTACTGCACTTTGAATGAATTTGTCTGGCATTAGATCTATTATCTTATTTGTTGCCTTCCACCCTGTGCAATGGCAAGGTATTATATATTCAGGATCTGCATTCTGTATTTCTCCTATAGTAGGGTCCATAGCCTCTTCATAGATTCCACCATCAGCAGGAAGATGAAAGCCACCTACAATTGCATGAATCTTGTCTACACCTGTTAGATCTTTAGCATAGTTTAATGTATTTATGATACCTGCATGGCCGCAACCGGTGAGAGCAACCAATCCTTTTTTTCTGAGATTTACTATTATTGCTTGATCATCTTGAACCAATGGATCTGGAACAAGGTTTAGATTAAGATTTTTATCATCATAATCATTATTGATATTACTATCATTGTCGTTGTCAGTGTTTTCTGCATATTGGTATGGAAATCCCTTTTCGAAGCTGGTCTTCCGTGGTATCTGACCGGTCATCAAGAGAAAAGGATTTTCTTTACTAGGGAGAATCGTGGGCTTATCAGATTTATGTATTGATCCTCCTAGTGATTCTAGTTGCTTTTCGTCTAATGAGGGCATCCTTGCCCTCTTTCCATCAGGCAAGATTAACCATCGTCGTAGAAAAGCGTCAGGATGCAAGAAAATATCAGTAGGTGATGAACGTTTAGAAGAGATCCTCTTTAATATGTTGACAAGCCCAGAGGAATGATCAAAATGACCATGGCTTAGAATGATTCCATCAATATTACCAAAATCCATACCGAGTAAATCTGCATTACGAATTACTCCGTCTTCTGAAACCCCAGTGTCAAAGAGATATGTGTAACCAATATTTCGATTGGCATTTTCTGTCAGGTCTTGACGGTTGCTACTACTGCTACTGCTACTACTACTGTCGTGGTCATTATCAATATTGATTAGTGCGGAGAATCCGTGTTCCGCCACTGGAGGAGGCAAATTCAATCTCTCATTCATTATTAAAGGGCTTCTCAATGCATGTGCAGAATTTTTTAGTAATAAATCTGTTGAATTATCCATAAGAATTGTGATCGAGATTTTTCCAATTTCCCTTATAGGCATAGTGTATCTACCGATAAGAACGTCAAAAATTGATGCTTATTAACATTTCTTATATAACAGAACAAAATGGCACTGCAATATCAGGAGCTAAAAATTAAATTCCAAAACATTTACAGAATGTCAAACTGGAAGTGGGTCCAAGGGGGTTTGAACCAAATTTGACGCAATTCAAGGCTTAAGGCCGACTGGTTATGAGCTGGTCGCTCTACCAGGCTGAGCTATGGGCCCACGAATCACACCATGACGACAACGCACTCTAATCTGTATGTGTGTCTGGTTATAGACACGATATAATTGAAAGAGTCACTGTCCCATCGTCGAACATCTTACAAAGTAGTCGCAACCGCTCCATAGCAAGTTCTAGGTACCAACCAAGACCAAATATGACATTGATACCGCCAGACATTACCGCCATAGTCGTTACCATCATCGTTTTCCCAAAATTTACATCATAATACTAAACGCGTTCAAAACGGCCAGCTGTTCAAAACGAATAGCCTTATGAGGCATGAGACCGTGAGTTCGCACTTAGTTTATCACCGTTCGACCATTATTTATGTAGAATAGAATAAGTTCTGAACCCTTGTAAACACGAGCACCGACCGGAGCCTTGAGTTCAACTACATTAATTACTAGTATCAACTAGAATCCAAATTAATACAGTCTTGTGACATACCGACGAACTCTATCCCACGTCTATATATAGCGCCAATTATGAAAATTTTAGTTAGTGTACAGACTCCCCCTTGCTATAAACGCAAATTTTGGAAAAAGTGTGTCACTATCTATATATAGCATAAACCGGAAAAGTCGCTTTGAGAAAATGTTCTCAGAAAAGTATCTATAGAGTGTGTCACTATCTATATATAGCATAAACCGGAAAAGTCGCTTTGAGAAAATGTTCTCAGAAAAGTATCTATAGAGAAAATATGCGAGAAAAGAACCCCCCATTGGGCTCTTAGAACTTGCTGGAGTCGAAGTATCGCTGCGCAAAGCTTCGAGCTCTGAGTTTCATGTGTCTTGAGGGCATACAGGAATTCCGATAGTAAATTTGTTGCTTGTTACGTTACCGCTATGCAACTTTTGACATCAGACTACTCATTCCGGGTCTTAATAAGGGGAAAATACTGACCAGGGTCCAATGGGGTTTAGATTCCCGCAGGGAAAGGGACTCATTATCATTATAAGAGATACATGGTTTGTCGCCTACAAGTATTTTCGCTATTGAATTCAGGCCTCACAATTTTAGCTCTCTCCGTCTAGAAATTCTCTATTTTACCTTACCCTTATCATCATCGCCAATTCTTTTTTCCAATTCTTCTAGGATTCTGCGAATCTCTTTTATCTCTTGTACAATTTCATGTTGAGTTAAGGGTATCTCTGATTCTCGTTGAACTTGTTTATAAGCTTCTTCAGATTTTCTCACAATCACTGAAATAAATAGATTTATGATTATGAAAGTTCCAATTACAATGAAGCTTGCAAAATAGAGCCAATATACTGGTCCTAAAGTGGTAACGATTGGTTCCATAACATTTACCCATCCTTCAAGCGTAATGATTTGAAATAGCGTTGTAAACGAGGTCAAAAAAGATGACCAATGTTGCGGATCAACGTCCCTAAAAAGGTGATATCCTAATATTGCATATATGAAGAAGAGGATCGAAAATAGAATCAAAATATTAAATATGCTAGGTATCGAACGAACTAGCGTTGATACAATTGCACGCAATTCAGCGGATTTTGTGACCAATCTAGTAATTCTAAGCAATCTGACCAGCCTAGCTATCGTTGAAAACTGACCCGCAGTAGTAAGGGATAAGACAATGATAGCAAAATCGAAGCAATTCCAAGGATCTCGGAAATAGTTTTGTGGTTTTGGATAAAGTGCGACCATCCTCAAAATGGCTTCTACAATGAAGACTGCAATCACAAGGCTTTGAATTAAGCTAAAAGTTCTAACTTCGAATAATTGAACATATTCACCAGCAGAATTCACAAATGGGGTAGCTTCAATGGCAAGAGCTATTGCTTGGAGGATAATGACTCCTGTAATTATCCAATCAAACATTTTGCTTCCTACAAAGCCTTGTGCTAAATCAACAATCTTATTCCTGTCCTTTCTTGACGAGGAGGAGGAGGATGATTGTCCCAACTCAGGAAGTCGAGACGATGATGAGTTCCTTTTTTTCATCGAGTTAAGCGCACCTCTTCATGCACAGTTCCTATGAAATGCCAAGCTCTAGATATCTAGACAACCCTCAGATTGTTCCTTCAATTTCCTGTCTTGATTTATCCTATCGTAGTACAATAAACTTAGGTGGCTATCTGAATCTTTTTCGTACTCTTGAATTAATTGTAATTCGGAGGAACAGGCAAGATATCCTAATGTTTTCATTCACTTCTACTAATTTAGTAGCTATCTATTGATACGATATAAGGCAAATGTCCACTATGTATTACAAGGTGTAAGAACCATCATGATGCTGTGTCCATTTTGCTATTATTTCTCTTAGTCGGCCTATATCTTTGTGGCAGTACCATGGTACATCAAGTGTTCATTTGGAATGTCATCATAAGTATTGAGGATGACAAAATTGATGATAACATTGTAACTACAACCATTTATTGATACATACCTTTCCTCATTCTATGCTCTTTTTTATCAGAATTTGAATTGCTAATACTTTCTCAAAGACTTAGGGT
>JARBAV010000004.1 GCA_029237515.1 Nitrososphaerales archaeon | reverse complement strand
TTTGAAAGACAAAAGATGTTGACACGACTTAAGGCTACTCTTCCCAAGAAAAATGTAATATTGATTCTTTCATCCGAAAATTGCTTTGCATTAAAACCACTAGTAGAAGTCACATAAATTCAGACAAATAATAGAAATCAGTTTGAATACTTCAGGGCCTATCGATTTCATTCATCTGTAGCTGTTGACTCGACATCACTATTCAATGGTGAAAAACGTTATTGTGGAGTTATTTTTAAATCTGAATTCATTTTTTTTTCTAACTTATCGCAGTTCTACAGACCATACCAAAAAAACACATGACACAATTTAAGGCAATTCATTGAACGCTTGCATAAATTCCAGCCCTCTTTCGAAATTCATGAGTACAAACAATAATTCAATATATTTCGGTTAGAGAAGAAAATTCCAATTTGGTTATATCCTGGTATGTATATAGTTCAGAGCAGTCACCAAGAATGTACAAACAGAGACCGATCGGGGTAACAATAATTGCTTTGCTAGCCATACTTGGTGGGATTGCATTCCTTGTCAGTGGACTTTTGACGTTATTGATTCCACTAATTGGAATCTTTCTGGGTAGTGGATTGTTCATTCTAGGGCTGGCTTATTTTCTGATGGCCTACGGGTTATGGAAAGGAAAGGGTTGGGCCTGGACATTAACGCTAATCCTTTCAGGAATTGGAATAATTATAGGGATAGGTTCGATAGTAGTTGGAAACTTTGGATCGATATTCCATACTATCATTAATGCCATAATAATTTACTATCTATATAGGCCAAATGTAAAGGCTTTTTTTAATAGATAAAAACTACTACACGATTTGTCATTTAATGGCAGACAATCTATCATGGATGATATGACAAGATTATGGCAAATTTTTCTGGCCCAATCAATTCAAAGCATACTCCGTACATCCTTAATCATTGTCTATTATTCTAATAGAGATTAGAGTCAAAATCGCACAGAAGAAGTTGGTGAAACGCTCACATCTATCTTTTATTTGAATCTTGTTTGAGAGATCGTATATTTTGGACATCAACTACTATTTTTTTCAGAAACAAAGTAGCTGACGAAGTATTACGACTTCAGTACATTAGTGGGTGGACAACTGATCACAACTCGTCATGAAGTAGTAGCTCAGGATATGGGTGCAGCTCCTTTTCTCTTTTCTCCTCGATTATCATTACTCCGCGTAGCTGGACTTGAACTCTTAATTTGTTGCGCGTTAGCATTCTGAGGCATGGTCTTGAACTCTTGCAATCGACTTTTTAATTCTTCAGTTTCTTTCTTGAATTCATCAATAATTTTCCCCTGGCTTTCAACCATTTTCTTTAGATTCTGATTCTCAGCATGCAAATTTTCATACCCAGTTTGAAGCGTCGTTAAAGCATCTTTGCTCCGCGTGGTTTCAGTAACGATTTCTCGTAGTGACCGTGATTGTTTTAGTCCCTCTTGTCCAACCTTTGAGGTTTCATCAAAGAGCCTCCTCTGGCCTTCGGCAAGCAATGCAAACTTCAGTTCATTCCTAGCCGCATCGACTCCTTGGAAATAACTTGGCAAGAAAACCCAATCTCCAGCTGATGATTGACCTATGGCAAACGGTTCCAACTCGATCGACAATTTTCGCCCTTCTAGAAAATCTTGGTAGCCCTTCCTATAGCTTTCAGGGAAATAACATATAGTCCCCTCCTTCGTCTTGCCTACAAAGAGATTGAAATAATAATGGTAAGTGATAGGATCTATGTTTTTAAGCGAATTAATGATGGTCTCTTGTTCTGGTGGGGAAGTAGGATCATTTAGCCGACTAGGAGGTACTAGATTAGGATCTCCATTGCTTGAATCGGTCATTACGATGATGTTAAGGTGCAATTCATAATATTAATGATGACTTTTATTTGTCGCACATAGACTAAACGTTAAACGGCATGAAGCTTAGTGTCACTTAATACGTAGCGAGTTGCTTTAAAGCAACGAGTAAAATTGTTCGTATAAAATGATTAGACGTGCCAACATAGTAAACCTTATTCGTCTCGAACCATCTGAGGTGCTGATGCCCTAAATACTGCAAAAATGCTATCACCAAGGTGAAGTCGAAGGTCTGGTTGCGCTCGCTTCGTTATCCTAGAAATAATAAGAATTCTGTCAATCTTGAGATGTATCGATTATCCCTTGGCCATGATCTACAAATTTTGCTATCATAGTTTTTATCATATTACGCGCACTTGTTCTGATTGGTTCTCTTGAGAGAATTATATCTTCAGGTTTTAGAAGTATATCTACCCTACTACCAATAGTATACCATGGATGATTGTTTAAGTGCTTGTGAGCAAATGCCTAGAAAATCAGCTTAAAATAAGTAGTGTAGTATACCTTTAGAGACTAATGATTTCATGAATTTCTTAAATATGACTAACTGGAAATTATTTTCCTTACCCTTTCGACCAATTTTTGATTCTCTATAGGTTTACGCATAAAACCGTCAGCACCCACGCTATTGAAAATGTCGCTATAGTCTCCGTAAAACATTTCACCTGCTGTCAAAAAACAAATCTTTGCACTATGATCGATTTTTTTTATCTCACGATACAAGGCAAGACCATTGAGATGAGGCATCTTTATGTCTAGTATTATGAGCCCATAAACCCCGGGACGAAAATTCTGAAGGACATCACGAGGATCACTGTATGAATCTACCTTGAAACCATTAGTTTCCAAAACCATGTGCAACGAGATATTCACATCTAACTCGTCGTCTACGACCAAAATTCTGTCTTGCGAAGAATTCTGTTGCTCGATCTTAGATGACATACCCTGTCTTATCCCTGATTTCACCCATACAAAAATGCGCGAGGTACCTTAAACGGTATTAACACATTCCACAATGAAGTATAATTATGGCAGTTATGCAAAAAAAAGACCCTGGTTAACATCATATGTATCATAGTCTTCTAGAAAGATAAACTTTG
>JARBAV010000152.1 GCA_029237515.1 Nitrososphaerales archaeon | reverse complement strand
ATTTTATATATAGCCTACTCCAGCTACTTGTTCACTATCTATTCCTCCTATTGGGCTTATTAGCACATTATCATTTGGAATCTCCTGCGCGATTACCTCTGCACATCGAGGTCAATGAGCTCTTCCGAATAGATAACGTTTATTCCAAGTCTAGCAAGTTCTACTTAGAATAAACAACTCTATATCTAACACATTCTCACATCTGTCTTTAAATGTAAAAGCTACCTGTGTAAAGATTTAAACGTTCTTAATGATGTCTGCTTATCAGTTGGGCGAGATAAGTTTTTCAAAGATCGTAGTAGCGATAGATGGTTCCGAGCCTTCTTTAGATGCAGCTAGATATGCTATTAGAATATCTGGGACACACCATGCCAGTCTGCTAGCTTTGTACGTAATATCAGCTGTGGTACAGAATGATTATGATTCGGACATGCCAGTTGAAGGAATACCAGGAACGGTAAAGAAAACAATGGATGACGCAAAAAGAGAATCTGATCCATGGTTTACAAGAATTAGAAATGAAATACGAACTGACAGTTCTTTCAAATTTCATAGTAAAATTATAATAAGTCCAATAAAAGCTTCGGCAAGTATAGTTAACTATGCAGATAATGAAAAAGCAAATCTTATAGTGATTGGTACTCGAGGTAGGTCTGGTTTAAAGAAGTTGATGCTAGGCAGCGTTGCATCAGATGTTGTGACCTATGCGCATTGTCCGGTACTCGTAGTAAAGTAGTCTAGTATAGGAGATTTGTCATCCTATGTACTGCATTAAAGAGCCTTTACATCATCGTAGCCTTCTTTGATTAGATCCTGTATTGTTTGAAAGGTTATATCTCCAAGTTTGAAATAAGTACTGCTTTCGGGGTTATATTTGCGCTCTATGCGTTGCACTTTCAAGAGTTTAAATGAGATAATATCATTTTTCAATAATGAAGCTGGAAGGCTATAGCTAGTGAGGATAGCCCAGCAGTTCTGACATCTTCATCATATGTCTCTAGCAAATTAGGTATTAATCATACACTTTATTCATGAAAAATGGTCCAAGAGCATCTTGAGGAATTGATAAACCAAGGACTACTACAATATAACCAAATTAAAGGAACATATAGTTCTACACCAAGGGGGCTTAAATTCATTGAATTGTATAAAAGGTTAAAGGATAAAAGAGATTGAGATGACACGTAATATTATCACCTATAAATACAACGTAATCAAATTCCAAGAAGCTTAATTATGTGTACTTGTATCAATATTTGCTTCTGTATATTCATTCAAATTTGGGCTCCAACTCTGCAGATGGAAGCCTTAATTTGATAGACCTAAAAAAAAGCTTATCTGTATATGAATCTAAAGTAATTACAATGGTGGTTAAGACCTATGATGATAGTAAGACTTTTCTATAAATTTACTTGTCCAATGATGCTCGAATTCACTGCTGCAAGAAGTCAGAGACTATGAGTTCGGCAAAATGATGTATTTAATACTCGCATCATCTTATATCAATTACCATTAGACATGTGATCGTGTTGTTTTATTCTAACTCAGTTCTTACCCGGAGAACTATTTTACCATGTTTATGAATATCTTTTGCACCTTCATAGGCTTTATTTGCTTGAGAAAGTGGAAGAATTGTATCAACAACAGGTCTTAATTGGCCAGAATCAATCAGCTCTCCGATCCGGATAAGTTGTTCTCTGCTGGAATGTACTATAAACCACGTAGCATTAACGCCAAATGAGTCTCCCTTTTCTTTGAGGTATTCCTGTCGTTTATCATAACTTGTGGGAATTCCTTGGCTTGTCACAGATACGAGCCTGCCTCCTCTTCTAAGAACCTTCCAAGATCTTTCAAGAGTCTTTCCACCCACTGTATCAAATATAACGTCTACATCATGAACCCTATCTTCAAATCTCGTATTGTTGTAGTCAATTGCATCGTGGACTCCTAAATCCTCTAAAAAACTGAAATCGTATGCAGAAGCCGTTCCAATGACATGTGCACCACTCCATCGAGCAAGTTGTACTGCAAAACTACCCACGCCGCCGGCTGCTCCGTGAATGAGTATTGTATCCTTTGATGATAAATGTGCATGATCAAATAGTGCTTGCCAAGCTGTAAGCCCAGCCATTGGAACACCCGCGGCGTATTCATGGTCAACAGTTTGTGGCTTGGATGCGATCTCTGACTCCTTTGCAATAACATATTCTGCTTCGGCACCATTACGTGTGAGTGACAAAGGATCTGTTAGTCCATATACAGCATCGCCTTTCATTTGATTGGATACTTTGGGACCAACCTCTTCAACAAGACCTGAGAATTCATGACCTAGAATCAGAGGAAGAGAAACACCAGGATGTTCCCAGATCCAAACTATCTCATTTGGTGTAACTCCTGTAGCATAGACTCTGACTAAAACTTCTCCTTCTTTGGGATGTGGTGGTTGCATTATGTCCTCTTCATATACTAGATCCTTAGGTCCACCACCATATTTGTGAACACGAACTGCCTTCATATTTTTAACCTTCTTACATTTCTTCCTTTAAAAATGATCGATCAACGTTGCGTTGCTAATAATAATTTCAGTCTTCTAATCAGGTTAGGGCCTTGCTTCAAAGACCAAGTTGAATGGAGTCTGGGTGGCACGACGAAACTTTGAAAAGCCTGCCGATTTTATTGCGTCTTTTATTCTTTCTTCACCTGCTTGTGCACCCAACGCAGGTCCATTTTCATTCAATGATGCAGGAACGCATATGGCAGATGATACATTATAGAACATCCTTCCAATAGGATTTAGATTGTCCTCTACTTTATCATTAGCAAAAGGTTCTACTAACATCAAATTACCGTTTTTTTTCTTCAGAGTCTTTAAGACATGCTTGGCTGCTCCGATTGGATCTCCCATGTCATGGAAGCAATCAAAAAGAGTAACCAAGTCATAATCCTCACCTGGGTAATCTGTCGACTTTGCAACTTCAAATGTTACATTTGGCAGTCCTTCTTTTTCTGCCTTCTCTCTAGCCCTTTCAATCGAGGGTTTATGATAATCAAATCCGATTATCTTTGCATTGGGGTATGCTTTCGCCATCAGGATTGTTGTCACACCATGACCACACCCAACATCTGCTACTTTAGATCCTTCATTCTTGAGCCTGGATTCAACATCTTCCAGCAATGGAATCCAGTTTGTTGTTAGGTTAGCAACATAGTTCGGTTTGTAGAATCTTTCAGTTCCTTCGAATAGGTAAGGGTGATGATCTCCCCATCCCAGACCTTTTCCAGTTCTATATGCCTCAATAATCTTTTCGACATCTTTGAAGAGACTTGCTAGGGATGCGTATGCACCTGCTACGTAGACTGGACTATTCTCATCAGTGAGGGCAACAGCATGTTCTTCTGGGAGAGCGTATGTGCGATTAGCTGTATTGTAAGTTACAAATCCTCCAGCAGCCTGACCAGCGAGCCATTCTTTTATAATTCGCGGATGCGTCCCTGTTTTTTTTGCTAGTTCTTCCGGTGTCAATTCACCTGCTCCCGCCATCGCTTTAAACAATCCAAGTCTATCGCCAATGAAAATGGTTAATGCACTTGTTGCTGCACCCCATTCATTCACTACTTTACCAATAAATT
>JARBAV010000151.1 GCA_029237515.1 Nitrososphaerales archaeon | reverse complement strand
TGTTTCTACCGTCGAAACTATTGATCAGGTGATCCCATACTACGAAGCATTGAGGCGAAGAATGTCCGAAATTCAGTCTGAAATAGATTAGTGAAACACTCAATAATTCAATGGCTACTATAACGGATCTTTATTCCCGTATAATATTTAACAGTCGCGGGAGTGAAACCATTGAGATAGATGTTATTACTGACGGGAAGCACCTGGGTAGGGCTGCTTCTCCATCAGGTGCGAGTGTAGGAACGCTTGAATGTCAATCATTTCCCATGAACTCTCCCCAACGTGCCATTGAATTTTTTGAAGAAAACAAATCAAAGTTTGTGGGAGTCACTGCAGATGATCCAGAAGCATTACACAGCATTATGAAGGAAGTAGACCCATCTCCCAGTTATTCAAAACTAGGAGGATCTATTGCTTATGCCCTAAGTATTGCCTCAGTTGATTCGGCGGCCAATGCCGCTCATCTACCGTTGTTCAAATTGCTGAATAAGAATGGACCATACAGATTTCCTTTTCCCTTAGGAAATGTCCTAGGGGGTGGAGCTCATGCTGGACCAGGGACACCTGATATACAGGAAGTGCTGGTTCTTCCAATTGGGGCTAGCAACATTGTTGAGGCGCTGAAGATGAATTTCAAGGTCCACAGTGAAGTTAGAAATATAATCGAAAAATACGATACCAAGTTTACCTATGGAAGAGGCGATGAAGGGGCATGGGCACCCAACGTATCTAATGATGAAGCATTACAAATCACTGAAAAAGCCATTGGTAATGCCGGATTCGATCTAGGTCGAAACGTAGCAATGGGCATCGACTTTGCTAGTTCATCCCTTTGGAATGACAAGGCTGAAAAATATGATTATAGCAGAAAAGGGAATGCCCTTAGTCCTGGAGAACAGATTGACTATGTTAATAATTTAATAAAAAGTTACAAACTATTATACGTTGAAGATCCAGTCAACGAGGAGGATTTTTCGGGGATGTCACTACTTACCAATGCAAATCCTGGATGTTTTGTGACAGGTGACGACTTGTTGGTCACTAATATATCTAGGTTGGTCTACGCTTCCAAACTCAAAGCATGCTCAGGTGCCATACTTAAAGTGAATCAGGCTGGATCTCTGTACGATGCTCTTCTGTTTGCTAACGGTTGTAGAAGGGAGGGGGTCGGAATTATCACCTCTCATAGATCTGGTGAATCGACTGATTCGCATATTGCACATATATCGATAGCCACTGGCTCTAAGATGATAAAAACCGGGGTAGTAGGTGGAGAAAGAATGGCAAAGTTGAACGAATTGTTAAGAATAAGAGAGTATGGTTTAATAGAAGGCATGGCTGAAATCTGCTCAACCTAATATGTCCAGCGAAAACGAAAGTAAAAGCCTTACTTCATCAGAAGATTTGAATTCTGTGGAAAGTACGGGATCATTGAAGGATTCTGACATGAATATTGAGTCATCGGTTTCTGACGACTCTTCGACCTCAGAGACAAGCTATATTCCCGAGCAAGATAACCTGGAAAAAATGATACTTTCGACAGGCATTAGGGTTGGAACGCCTGTGAAGACAAAGTATATGATGCCCTTTATAATTAGAGCGAATCCAGAGGGTTTATACATTCTGGATATTAGCAAAACTCTCTCACGTATTGATATCGCTGCCAAGTTCATAAGTCGCGCAGATATTTCCAAAGTTGCAGTTACTTCTGCAAGAGAGTACGGAAAAACTCCGGTTGAGAAATTCTGTGACCTGACTCATGCAAAATATATCATAGGGAGATTTATGCCGGGAACGTTTACTAATCCGGCATTACCCAAGTATATGGAGCCACAAGTAGTCATTGTAACTGATCCTCAAGCGGATCAACAGGCGGTCCTGGAAGCTACTAGAGCTGGAGTCCCAGTGATTGCAATTTGTAATAGCGACAATGTGACATCAAAAGTCGATCTAGTTATCCCTGCCAATAATAGGGGTCGTAAGGCGCTAGCGACAGTATACTGGCTACTTGCAAGAGAGGTAATGAAAAAGCAAGGAATTATCAAGACCGACAGTGAAATGAAAATTCCAATTGAGGACTTTGAAACTAAATTGGTTGAGGAATTTAGTTGAGTGCTTATAGAAGAAAGCCCTCCGTTTCGGGTATCTTCTATTCTTCTGATAAAGAACAGCTTATTGGCGAATTAAAAGGATGTTTTACGAATAATATATTTGGTCCCGGACATCTGCCACCTTCAGACAAGGTCAGAAAAATTTATGGCATAGTTTCTCCGCACGCTGGTTATCTGTACTCTGGGAGTGTGGCCGCCAACGGCTATTTCAGCATTTCTTCATCTCAATTTAACAATGTTATACTTGTGGGCCCCAACCATTATGGGCTTGGATCTCACGTGGCTACGACGATGGATGGGATATGGGAATGTCCAATGGGCGAGGTTTTGGTTAATCCGCAAGTGGCAAAGGACATCGCTTCTAAAGCATCATCAATGGATATCGATGAGTTTGCTCACAGCAGGGACCATTGTCTGGAGGTTCAGATTCCGTTCTTATTATACACATTTGAGAAATTTAGAATTGTTCCGATAATCTTGACAAATCAAGAAGAATATGTTGCTCTAGAAGTTGGATCTGCCATCTCTGATACTGTAAAAGATCGGGCTTCCAGGGAAGAAGAGTTTATGTTAATTGCGTCATCTGATTTTACTCATTACGAATCAAATTCTGAAGCACATCGAAAAGATTCGCAGCTTATTAAGTCAATTCTTTCACTTGACATCAGCTCGTTTTATTCAACTCTTCGACAATACAATGTATCTGCTTGTGGATATGGCGCCATTGCGACGATAATGGTAGCCGCAAAAAATCTCGGAGCTACCCAAGGAGAGCTAATTAAATATGCCACAAGCGGCGACGTAACTGGAGACAAGTCTTCAGTCGTAGGATACTCATCAATATTATTTGTATGAATTCTCTTGTATGGATATCAGCTCTAGAACTCAAGTAGGTGCCTCTGCTCCTGGCAAAGTCATTATTTTTGGGGAGCATTTTGTAGTCTATAATAACGAAGCTGTTGTAGCGGCTATCAACAGACGTTGCTTTGGAAGAGCAGAGCTCACAAAGAATTTTGGAGTGCGGATTGATTCTAATCTTGAATGGCATAAAGATCCGTATTCAAAGCTGCGCGCCACAAAGACAAATGCTCAGGCAAACGGAAAGCTGCTTGAGCCGCTCAGCAGTTTCTGCCGAAACATCCTCAAAGACTGTGCGTCAGAAATAGGGCTGCAAATTCATATCAAGTCAGAATTGGTCATAGGCGTAGGCCTTGGTAGTTCAGCGGCCTCGTGTGTCACGTTGGCTGGTATTTTGAGGTCAGTTATTGCAGGCATTCCGAGGAAAGAATTTTTTCCCTATGACAGAAAATGGGTATTCGAAAGCGCGCTCAAGGGCGAACAAATGATTCATAACAAATCATCGGGTGTTGATTGCTATGTCTCAACGTATGGCGGTCTTGTTCATTTTACGGGTAAATCTGGAACTACTGAAACTGAGGCAATAGAGAATCAGCCCCTACCTCTTTTTTTGATAAATACTCGTAAAAGTCATGTAACATCGGAATTAGTATCCCACGTTAGAAGATTTAGTATGAACAAGTCAAAGTACTTCAATGAATTAACAAAAGATGCATCTGCTGTTTGTTCAAATGGGGTAAGGGCAATCGCTAAGGGGTCTTTGGAAGATATTGGTAGATTAATGACTGAAAATCACAAGCTGCTACGAGAGATTGGTGTTTCCAATAAGGAAATCGAAAAGATTATTGGTATATGTTTCAGCTGTGGAGCACTTGGAGCAAAAATTACGGGTGCCGGGGGAGGAGGCTGCATCCTTGTGTTAACAAGACCTGAAACAATCCCGGCATTAAATGCCGCCTTAAGTGGTTTGAATTTGTATTCTGAGGCAATCGAGATAGCAAATAAGGGATTAATAATCGATTAAAGCTTTAAATCAGTAATGAAAATTATGCCACACTAGACCATGACTCAGATCTCTCTTATAAAGCTCGGAGGCTCCGTGATCACAGTTAAGGATCGAGCACTTACTCCAAATATTAAGGCAATAGAAGAGCTCTCACGAGTATTTGCAAAATGTGGTGATCCTCTCATAGTAATTCACGGCGGAGGTTCATTTGGTCATTATTGGTCGGTGAAATATGAGATGCATACGAAACCTGAAATGTATGATCCCCGTGGGATTTCGGTAGTGCATGAATCAATGGTTGCCCTAAATCAGATCGTTGTCAAATCAATGTCAGATGCCGGGCTGGCGCCTTATGGAATTTCACCTATATCCTTCTTTGAAGATGGGGTGGTAAATGCTGCCAAGTTCAACGAACTCGTCGAATTCACTCGGCGCGGTATTCTGCCGGTCATTTTTGGCGACGCGGTGCATATCAGGGAAGGCAGATTTTCAATTGTGTCAGGTGATTCTCTAATGACACGAATAGCTACCCACCTCATGCCATCAAGAGTAATATTCACCGTGAATGTAGATGGAATTTACAAAGATATGAAAAATAAGGAGTTGGTAAAGATACTGAATTTTCCCAGTAATGAAATCAGTTTCAAGGATTCCTCTATTGATGTTACTGGGGGAATGGGCAGAAAAATTTCAGAGGCATTTGAAATTGCCAGACTTGGCATCTCCGTTAATATAGTAAATGGACTCGACGCAGAACGTGTTTTTGATATTCTAAGGGGAGTTGAAGCAAAGGGTACTATAATTCCAGCGATTCCAAATAAGGGTGGTGGATGATAGATGTCTGACCCACAAAGACTAGACGACGAAGCAGTTGGTATCATGAAAAGAAAACAGGAGGGTATTGATATCCCACTCAACCGTGATGTCCAGGCAAAAACCACATCTACTTTTCTTGAATATGTAAAATTAGTACATGATGCTATTCCTGAATTAAATTTAAGCGACGTTGATACAACAGCGTCATTTCTAGGGCGAAAGTTTTCTGCCCCTCTTATCATCGATTCCATGACAGGGGGTACAGAAAAGGCCTTATTGATAAACGGAAGACTTGCGGAGCTGGCAGAGTCTTATTCACTTCCCATGGGTGTCGGATCCCAAAGAGCTGGTCTGGTAAGTGAAAAACTTGCAGACAGCTACACTATAGCGAGAAAAAATGCGCCAAATGCTTTTCTGATAGCTAACATAGGAGGCGCACAACTGTCTGCTGGTCTTTCTGTTGAGAAGGTAAAAAGATTGATAGACATGATAAGTGCTGATGCCTTAGTAGTTCACCTTAATCCGCTGCAAGAGTTAGTGCAACCTGAAGGGGAACCAAGATATTCAGGAGTACTTAGATGCATATCTGACCTAGTTAAAATTATAGTGGTTCCAGTAATAGCAAAGGAGGTCGGAGCCGGGATATCCGGAGAAGCAGCATTAAAGTTAAGTGAAGTCGGCGTTTCTGCAATAAACGTTGCCGGAGCAGGGGGTACCAGTTGGGCGGGGGTAGAGAAAGTGCGTGCGGAAAGCGCAAGCGAAAGACTGAAAACACGGCTTGGCGAACTGTTCTGGGACTGGGGAATACCTACTGCATTGAGCATTATCGTTGTAAGGAGGACGTTGACAAAATTGCCTTTGATAGCCTCTGGGGGTATCCGCAATGGGTTGGAGATCGCAAAATGCATAACAATAGGAGCCGATATGTGTGCTATGGCATATCCATTTCTCGTAAATGCGGTTCAATCAAAAGAAGCTTTGTATCAATTTGCAGACACTGTAATAGCTGAGTTAAAGAGCACGATGTTTCTGGTTGGTGCTGCTGATATTAGCACTCTCAAATGCACCAAGTATATTTTGACGGGAGAATTGCGATCAGAGGCTAATGAATATTGAATATTCCAGAAATCGATGAAGAAATGGAATCTACCGCATCGGATATGAATGAATACATGCTGACGAGATTAAAGGGCACGCCAGCAGAACTTTACTCCGCCTCGGCTCATTATATCAGTAGCGGTGGCAAAAGACTCAGGCCATTTATGGTTGTAAAGGCATGCGAGATGTTTGGAGGAAAAAAGATCATGGCTCTACCGGCAGCAGCTTCAGTTGAGATGATCCATAATTTTTCCCTAGTACATGATGACATAATGGATAATGACGATGTGAGACACAGTGTTCCTACTGTTCACAAATCATATGGACTCCCACTAGCAATCCTCGCAGGAGACGTACTATTTTCAAAGGCATATCAGATGATTGTTGAAAATTGTGGCAAGTTAGGTATTTCCAATAGTAGAATTTGTGAAATGGTTTCTAGGCTGTCAAATGCATGCGTGGACGTATGCGAAGGTCAGGCTCTTGACCTTGGAATGGCGTTTGAAAAAAGGTTGGTAGGTGAACAAGAATACATCTCGATGATAACCAAGAAAACTGCGGCTTTATTTGGGTTGTCTTGTGCTCTGGGCGTTCTTTCTGCTCCCTCTTCTACTGAAAAAGATACTCTTGCCCTAACCCAGTTTGGCGAAAACGTGGGGATAGCATTTCAACTCATTGACGATCTTATAGGAGTAATAGGCGATTCAAAATTAACCGGCAAATCCGTTGGAAATGACCTGAGGGAAGGCAAAAAAACTTTACCCATTCTCCTTGCTCTGCAAATTAGTAACAGCGACAGTAGAGAAAAGATATTGAAGGTTTTTGCTGCCAGGAATGCATCTAGAGCTAAGATCGAGGAAGCGGTAAAAACGATTTCTTCACTGGGTATTGAGGAAGCTGTGAGAGATAATGCTAGACAACATATTCAAAGAGCATTGGAATCGATCTCTAGCTATGATGATGACATCTCAAAGAGAAAGATCATTGCCTCTGCTCATTTCATTGTTGAAAGGACGGTGTAATCTCTCAAGATGTCTATGGATGACACGATTCAACAAGTGATTAAAAAAATAGTAGTAAGAAACGCCATAGACTATGGTGGTAGGGCAAGATATGATGTTGTAATCTCGAAAGTGGTCGGTTTGATGCCTGATCTGCGCCCTCGGATAAAGGAACAAATCCCTCTTATTAAGAAAATTGTAGATGAAGTTAATTCTCTTGATCAGGTCGATCAGGAGAGAATGGCATCGAAACTTATGGTGTTTGAGGATGTGAATAAAGATGCCAAACGCAAGGAAGAGCCAAACTTACCTCCGCTTCAAGGGGCCACTATGGGTAGAGTCGTGACAAGATTCCCTCCCGAACCTAACGGTTATCCTCATATTGGACATGCTAAGGCTGCGATTATTGACCAGGAATACGCAAGGATGTACGACGGTAAGTTGATCCTCAGATTCGATGACACCAATCCATTAAATGAGCAATTGGAATACTACGACGCTATCAGCGAAGGACTTGAATGGCTGGGTATCAAACCCGACCTCGTCAAGAATACATCTGATGATATTGAACTAATTCAATCTTACGGAAGAAAAATTGTTATGAACGGAGATGCTTACGTCTGTTCTTGTAAGCCTGAGGAAATTCATTCCATGAGGGCAGACGGTGTAAACTGTCCCTGTA